>CAZHLC010000382.1:0-4892 GCA_964532545.1 uncultured Leptospiraceae bacterium
GATTATGGTAAAACGTTTTACACCTTTTTTGAGATAATGATGAAAAACCTTCTGAGACATATCACCAGTGCCACCTATGGCAAGGTGTCTGGTGCTGCCATGCTGGCGGGCCCGTAATTCATTTTCAATCAGGGTAAGCAGTGAGATGGGGTTGCGCCCGATATCAGTCTGGGTGCGCACTTTCTTCTGAACTTCAAGAGCTTTTTCAATCAGGCCAATGAGACTTGAGCAAAGAGCTTTGCTTTCTCTGGCCATGCTGAAGGCTCTTTTTAACTGGCCGGTAATTTGAGTCTCACCAATGGCCATACTCTGCAGGCCTGCGCCCACCTGAAAGAGGTGCTCGGCAGCCTGGGCTGCTTTTTTATGCACGGGCTGGGGCAGCTCATTCAAATGGTTGCTGCCCAGAAGACCGGCTTTTACCAGCAATGAAACAATGTTCTGATCATTTTCAAATTCGGGGCTTGTTTCTAGATAAAATTCAACCCGGTTGCAGGTTGAAAGATAGAGCAGGCCGCTGATCTCGGCCGGCAATTCTAAGTTTTGATAAAATTCAGTGCAGCTTTTAAAGAAGCTTAAATCATTTAAATTATGACTCTGGTAGCTGAACGAAAGTAAGTGTAATTTTTCGTAAGTATTCACTTGCAATACAAGATATTTAGAGTTATCAGGTTGGAAAATGGGTTTTATTTCTTTTTGTCATAAAGATGTAAAATTTTTGTCAGGAATTCGGGCAATTTAAGTAGAAATACCATGTTTATAGGTGGGGCTACCAGGTTGGTTGCCTATTCGAATATACTTGTCTCGCTATAGGGTATCTTGAAGATGTTCTCGGTGAAATTCTTTCAGCGCTTAGGTGATTCGGTTTTAAACATGCTCGAAGAAATCGGGGCATTCACGATCTTTTCGCTGCAGACAATTCGCTGGATTTTTGCCCGCCCTTTTGACTTCAAAGAGCTGCTTAACCAGATGTATGAGGTGGGCTACAAGTCAATTCCGGTGGGGGCAGTGTCATCTTTCTTTATTGGTATGGTCATGGCCCTGCAGCTGGGGGTTTCAATTGAAAAAGTTATTCAGGGCACTTCGACCATCATGGGGGGCGGTATTGCCATTGCCATGGTGCGTGAGCTGGCCCCGGTGATCACAGCTGTTCTGCTGGCGGGCCGGGTTGGTTCGGCCATGGCGGCTGAGGTTGGCACCATGAAAGTGACCGAGCAGATTGATGCGCTGAGCACCCTCGCAACCAACCCCATTCATTATTTATCAACCCCCAGGTTTCTGGCCACTTTTCTCAGTCTACCCCTTGTTACGGTGTTTGCCATTATTGCCGGGGTCTGTGGTGGGGCACTTATTTCGAATATCACTCTTGATATAACCTTTAACAAGTATTTTGAGACAGCTGAAATCTGGGTTAACCCCGAAGATATGATTTCTGGGGTGGGTAAAACCTTTTTCTTTGGCGCTGAAATTGCCCTGGTATCGTGTTTCACCGGCTTTCGCGCCAAGGGTGGCGCCGAAGGGGTTGGTAAGGCCACCATTCAGGCCGTGGTTGTTTCTTATACCCTGATTATTATTTCAGATTATTTTATTACCTATATCTTTCAGCTGTTTGGTTTATGAGCGACCGCCCGGTTAAAATCAAGATTGAAAATCTGCACAAGGGCTTTGGCACCAAGCAGATACTTAAGGGTGTTGATCTCGATATTTATGAAGGCGAAATTGTTTACATTATCGGAAAAAGTGGTTCGGGCAAATCTGTTACTCTCAAACACATAACAGCCCTGCTAACCCCCGATGAAGGCACTGTATATATTGATAACGAAGATATTTTTGCCCTTGATATCAATGGCCTGAACCGTGTTCGCCGCAAGATGGGCATTCTGTTTCAAATGGCAGCCCTTTTTGATTCGATGACTGTGTTTGATAATGTTGCTTTTACTCTGCGCAGGTTCACCGATAAATCAGAAGAAGAAATCAAAGATGAGGTTGCCGACAACCTGCGCCTTGTTGGGCTGCGGGGGGTTGAAGATCTGAACCCATCAGCCCTTTCAATGGGCATGCAGAAGAGAGTGGGCCTCGCCCGGGCTATTGCCCTGCGACCGCAGATTGTTCTTTATGATGAGCCCACAACCGGGGTTGACCCCATACTGGGTGCGGCCGTTGATGATTTGATAATTACTCTGAACAGAGAGTTGGGCGTAACTTCGGTGGTAATCTCACATGACATAAATTCAGTTTTTCGCACGGCCCAGAAGGTGGCTATGCTGTATGAGGGTAGATTTATCTTGACGGGCAGTGTAGACCAGTTCAAATACAGTGACGACCCGGTGATCAACCAGTTTATCAAGGGTGAAGCCACCGGCCCGATGATTCTGTAAGTTTATGATCTCAAAAAAAGTATCAGTACTCGTAGGTATGATGACCGTTCTGGCGCTGGTTTCTTTCTTTGCCATCATTGCAGTGCTGGGCAAATGGCAGGTCTCAGGTGAGGGTTTCAGAGTTGATCTTAAGTTTTCTTTTTTAAATAATCTATCTGAGGGTGCACCAGTTCGTATTGCCGGAGGCATACCAGTAGGTTATGTAGATAAGATTTATCAGAAAGACCTCAACACCTTTGTGCGGGTTTATCTCAACGAAAGTCTGAAGAAAAAGATTCCCAAAAGACCTGAGACCCAGTTTGCCATTTATACCACAGGTTTAATGGGGCAGAAATATATTAATATTACCATACCACCGGTAGAGCCCGATGATACCTTTTTTCAAGAAGGTGATAACTGGGTAGGCATAGACCCGCCCTCGATTGATCAAATGATGCTAGCTTTTTCAAGCTGGTTTGATGGTAAAAATGGTGGTCAGGTGCTTGCTGAGATTATGCAGGCGACCCAGCAGTTTATTTCAAACCTCAATGCCATCGTGGGTGAAAACCGCAAAGATATCAGGCTTACCATTAAGCAGGCTCGCGGTTCATTTACCAACCTGTCTGAGCAGCTTAATGTGCTTATGGTAAAGCTCAACGAGCTATCATCAAACTTTACTGAAATTTCAAACAAAAACAAACAAGACATTCAGGTGATGCTGGCCAACATGTCTTTGATATCTCGCGACCTCAACCTGATCACCCAGCGTATCAATTCTGGTCGTGGCTCTGTGGGCAAATTGCTTACAGATGAGCAGCTCTATAACAATGCCAATGCCGCTGTGCGCAATGCCCGAGAATTAATGCGCACTCTGCGAGAGCGACCCTGGCTGCTGATGTATCGCGAGTAAAATGCCTAAAGCGCGCAGAACAGCCATCTTCACCGGAATCGCCGTATTGGTTTTGATCATCGGTTTTCTGGTTTCAATTTCGGTGATACATGACTGGCAGCGGCGCCGCACTGGTTTCACACTGAATCTGAAATTTTCATATCTGAATAACCTTTCAGAGGGGGCCCCGGTTATGCTGGCCGGGGGTATTAAAGTAGGTGAAGTGGTAAAAATTTACCAGCAAGATCTGCAAACCTATGTGCGTATTTACATTGATCGTATGCTTGAAAATCGTATTCCTAAACGGGTTGAAAGCCAGTTTGCTATTTTTTCTACCAGTTTTGCGGGCCAGAAGTATGTGAATATCTTTTTACCAAAGGCAAAGCCAGATGACACCTTTCTTCAAGATGGTGACAGCTGGGTTGGTATAAACCCGCCATCGATCGATCAGATGTTACTGGCCTTTTCAAGCTGGTTTGAGGGTAAAAGCGGCACCGAAGTCATCGAGAATATCGGCAAGCGGGCAACAGTGTTGTTAAGTGAGCTTAATGCCATTAGACGTGAAAACCGTGAAGATATGCGGGTGGTAGTGAATAAGGCCAAAAGCTCATACGCACGCTTTTCGAAGGGTCTTGATGTTCTCAAGAAAAACTTTCAGGTTATGCGCACCAACCTGGGTGAAGCTAACAGCAAGAACCAGCGTCATCTGCAGGGTGTTCTTGATAATATTAACCGCATAACTCTTAATTTGACCTCATTATCTAAAAAGCTTGACCTGAACAAAGGGTCTTTCAAGAAACTGGCCACCAGTAAGACTCTGGCCAAAAACGCCAAAGAAACCATTGTTCATGCCAAGAAATTCAGTGAATGTATTCAGAATACGCCCATGGCGCTGGTCACCAAGCGCTCTTGCGGCTAGTTTTTATTTACAGGGCGCTGCAAAAAACTCTGTTGGCTTCATGAAAACAATTTTTACTTCTCTTATTATTTGTTCATCAACCCTGTTCGCCCAGGGCACACTGCCTGAAAAACCCAAAGATGGTGGGTGTTATGCCCTCTGCACAGTTAAAGACAAGTTTAAAACTGAAAAAGTCAAAGTGCTGGTAAGACCTGAATATACGAAACTTAAGGTTGTGCCGGCCCAGTATAAAGAAGTTAAAGAAACCGTGGTGATCAAACCCAAATCAAAAAAGTTCGTTTATGTGCCCGCAAAGTACAAAACAGAAAAACGAGAGTTTGTCGCAAAAGAGGGCCGAAATAAGCTGTTGAAGGTTCCTGAAAAATTCAAACCTACCAAAACAAAGGTTAAGGTGAAAGATCGCATTGGCAACTGGGTTGTGAGCGAAAACGATGTGCCCGATTGTGAATCAGCAGACCCCAACGACTGTAAGATTGTTTACTATAAAGAAAAACCGGCCGAGTTTGTTTCTTTTAAAACTTTTGAAAAAGAAAAAGATGAGACCACCGAGAAGCAGCCTATTGCCGAAGTAAAAGAATTTTACGAGGTCGAGGTTGAAGTTGAACCTGCGAAATATGAAGAAGTAGAGATTCCCGCTGTGACCAAAGAGATTACAAGGTTCGTGCTGGTAAAAGACGAGACCACTGAAGAAGAGGTTGTGCCTGCAGTTTATGACTATGTAGAGCGCACC
>CAZHLC010000383.1:0-4889 GCA_964532545.1 uncultured Leptospiraceae bacterium
AATACAACCCTGGCTGCCGACGGGTCGATAATACGAAAGTTTTTTGCCATGGTATGGGTTGCGATTTCTTTAATAGCTCCGGCCATCTCGACCCCGGTGGGGCCCCCGCCTACAATGAGAAAGGTCATCATTCGTTCTCGAACACGGGGGTCTTCTTCAAACTCAGCCTTTTCAAAACTGAATAGAATGCGTTCACGAATTTCAAGAGCGTCACGAATTGTTTTCAGCCCCGGGGCAAATCTTTCCCATTTGTTGCCGAAGTAGTGATGGCGGGCCCCGGGGGCCAGAATGAGATAATCATACTCAATTCGATTACCATCATCGAGCACGATTGATTGCTTTTTGAAATCGACCCTGTTGACATTGCCCAGTAGCACCCGGGCATTAGCCTGGCGCTTTAAGATTGCCCGTATGGGGGTGGCAATATTGGCTGGTGAAAGAGCCGATGAGGCTACCTGATAAAGCAGGGGCTGAAACAGGTGATAATTGGTGCGGTCTACCAAAACCAGGTCAATATCGCTTTTTTTCAGCCGCCGGGCCGCGTTAAGGCCGCCAAAGCCCCCGCCTACAATCACCACCCTGGGTTTCACACCTGGCAGGGTGAAGAAACTAAGAGCACCGTCAATTGCTTAAAAATAAAGAGCTTCTTAGATAGAGTCTGACAGATTCTATGGTCTGGTGCAGGTTGAAAAAAAACAGAGCACCCTGGCGTTGATACAGAAATATCTGCCTCTTCTAGGCATTGGCCTGCTGGTCTATATTCTATTTCAGTATGATCTACAGAAGATTCTTGCTGGGCTGTTATTAATCAACTGGTACCACCTTGTAGCAGCATTGCTGTTATTCAGCGTGAACATTTTTTTTCGAATCTGGCGCTGGTTTCGCATTCTAAAAGACACATACCCAGATATTGGTTTCAAAGAAAGCACGGCATTCTATCTTTCATCAGTCTTCTACGGAACTGTGACCCCAGGCCGGGTCGGTGAGCTTTACAAAATGAGATTGGTCAGCAGGCAGGGCGGTACGCCCGGGCAGGCTTTTTTTCTGGGCATTGTAGACCGGCTGCTTGATATTCTATTTCTACTTGGTTTCATCGTATTGTTTCTAGGGGCATTCTTTCCCCGGGTGGGTGAACAATTCGGTTATGCCGTGGCTGGCCTGCTGCTATTGGCAGGTGCCTTGGCCTGGTATATTCTAGGTGAGCGATTGTTGATCTGGCTTCAGGGGATTTGGCGCTTTAAGCTGCTTGAGCACCTCTTAGAGTTAACCAGGGCTTTTAAAACGTTTATCAGCAAAAGGGTGTTTTTTGAAAGTCTGCTCTACACGGGCCTGAGTTGGTTTCTCTATGTGTTCAGCGGTTCACTTTTTGCCGGGGCCATGCAGATTAACATCAGTCTTTTTGCCCTTGCCATGGCCTTTTTTCTGGCCATTATCGTAGCTCTGGTGCCCGTTACATTTCAAGGGGTGGGCACCAGAGAATTGATTTTGATACAGTTTGGTCTTACTTATGGTTTCGATGAGCAGCTGGCCGTATCACTTTCTATGGCTATGCTGGGTTTAATGCTGACCTGTTCACTGGGCTGGGGTGCTCTTGGTGTGTATCTTGAAAGAAAGTATACTCATGATAAATAGCTTAAAAGCCGCATTTAGCAGACCACTGCCAGGCCAGAGTGCCCAGTTTCATATGGCACCGGCTATGCGCCAAAAACAATTTGATAGCAGCCAGGCCCGCAACGGCGCGGTGCTTATTCTTCTGTATGAAGCTGAAGGTGACTGGCATTTTCCGGTGATTCGGCGACCCGATTACCCGGGTATTCATGCAGGCCAAATCAGTTTGCCCGGGGGCAAACGTGAAAACAATGAAAGTCTTGAGAACACAGCCCTGCGAGAAACTGAAGAAGAAATCGGTATTGCCCGGCAGCTGGTTACGGTACTGGGCGAGTTAAGCCCCCTGTTTATTCCCCCCAGCAATTTTCTAGTGCACCCTTTCGTGGGCTACATGGTCGAGCCGCCTACTTTCAAGGCCCAGCCCGAAGAGGTTGAAGAGATCTTCACCATCAGCATGCAGCATCTACAAAAAGAAGTAAAACAACGTCGCGAAGCCAGGGTCAGGGCCTCATCTGATGGCAGCACCCTGAAGGCCCCCTCAATTGATGTGGCGGGCCATCAGCTCTGGGGGGCCACTGCCATGATGCTCAGTGAATTTGTGTTTCTTTTTGAAGAAACTAAACCTTAATGAAAATGCGCCGGTGGTAGAGCAGGGCTGCCACCACCAACCACAAAACAAGATGGGCCAGCGAATGAGCCAGCGAAGCATTCAAGGGCTCGAAAAAAGGTAGAAACCATTCTTGATACAGTATGGCCTTGGTGCTGGTCAGCTTCTGCTTATATGGCAACTTATAGAGATAGATCGTTTTAGCAAGCAGTGAGGCCCCGGCAAAGATTACAATGGCATTCAGGCCCATGGCCTTGAAGGGTAACCAGACCTTTACCTCGGCCAGTTTCAAAATCAGTAGATAACAGAGCAGCGCCAGGCCAGCGGTAAGCAGTACGTAGGTAAAAGTCCATAACGGTTTATTTACAGGCTCAAATAACATCATCAAAAGCCCTGCCAGCAGTACCCAGCATGAAAAGAGCAGGGCAGAGGTTCTGCTCTTCTGGGATATTTGAATGCTGATCAAACCCAGCAGAGTTGTGGCAATGGCGGTCAGGGTACTGACAAAACCTTCTGGCTCAAAGGCTGTTTTTCCATAGTGATAGCTGTGAGCATCACCCAGTATAAAAATATCAAAGCGGGCAGCGTTGTTCGCTTCAAGGGCCCAGCCGCTGGCCCCTGTGCGCATAATCAGTTCATAACAGACAACCACCAGCAGCAGCAGCCCAGAGGCCCATGAAAGCTTTCGAAAATAGGGGTAAAAGATTGCTACTACGCCATAGCAGAGCGCAATGCGCTGCAGCACGCCCAATATTCTGAGTTTTGCCATTTTGCCGGCGAAATCAAAACCAGTGTCTGCACCCAGTGCAAGCCCCAGGGGCCAGGCATTTAGAAACAGCCCGAGGCCAAAGAGCAAGAGCACACGCCTGAGAATTTTAATTAGAGTTTTGCTATTGGCCAGTTGGTTCTGCAGTGAGTAAAAAATCGAGCACCCAACAATAAATAAAAAAAAAGGAAAAACCAGATCGGTTGGCGTGAGCCCATGCCAGGCGGCATGTTTGAGGGGTTTGTAAATCGACGACCAGCTACCTGGGTTATTGACGACAATCATCAGCGCGATGGTAAGCCCCCTGAAAATATCAAGGGCCTCATCGCGCTTTTTGAGCATTAATTTGTCAGAATACGCCCTACATTGAAGGGCGCACTGAAATTATTCGCCCTTGCGGGCCTGAAGCAGAGCAATAAGAATGCGAATGCTTGAGAAAATCATACCAGTGATGCCGAAGGCCAGCATTAAGGCACAGAATTCTACAAAGAGAAAGTTTGCTGTAGTGGGATAGTTTTCATACAGAACGTAACCGCCAAAAAGACGGGTTGCACCAAGTGCAAAAAATAGAAGACCAAAAATAAAGACAGCAACATTTTCACCAATATTGCCGAGATCCAGGTTTTTAAGCATAAATTATGCAAACCTGGTTGAAACATGGTGCGTCAAGCCTTTCTCTTTCTAAAAAAACATTGACACCCCCCTTAGTGACGCCGACTGTTCTTGCGAAAACCGATGATTAAGAAAACCATAAATCTTTTAGTTGAATTTTCTCTGCCGCTGATTTTAGGGGTGGTAGCAGCAGTAGTGTTTGCCAATCTTGAGCCTAAGCTCTATAAAGCGTTTTTGCATTATCCGCTGTTTGGCGATGCCTTTAAAATCTTTGGGCATACTATAGACTTTCATTTTCTGATGAACGACATCTTTATGGTGTTTTTCTTTGGCATAGCCGCTGTTGAAATCACCCAGAGTGTGCTGCCTGGTGGCTCTTTAAACCCCATGTCAAAGGCAGCCAACCCTTTGATGGGTACACTGGGCGGGGTATTTGGCCCCATTGCGATCTATTTTTTATTATGCTGGGCCTTCGGGGTTGAAAGCGAAGTTTATGGTGGCTGGGGCATTCCTACCGCAACTGACATTGCACTGGCATGGCTGGTGGCGCGACTTATTTTCGGGGCCGCTCACCCGGCTGTATCTTATTTGCTGCTGTTGGCAATCGCCGATGATGCCATTGGCCTTGGCATTATTGCCGTGGCCTATCCTGACCCCAGCCATCCCGTTGAGATTCAGTACCTTGGTTTAACCATTCTTGGCATGGCCCTCTCTTTTGGCATGCGCAAGATGAAAATCAAGAACTTCTGGCCCTATCTGATTGTGGGCGGCACCCTGTCATGGATGGGTCTGATACTGGCTCACCTGCATCCGGCCCTTGCACTGGTATTTATTATTCCTTTTATGCCTCACTCAGATACCACCGTGAAGTATGATGGTCTGTTTGACGATGAGGCGGGGGTACACTCGCCCATTGTTGATTTTGAGCACACCTTTAAATACCTGGTAGACTTTGGCCTGTTTGGTTTTGGCCTGGCCAATGCCGGGGTCGAATTCAGTGGCATTAACGAAGTCACCTGGGTGGTTCTGGGGGCGCTGATTATCGGCAAGACTGTGGGTATTGGCCTGTTCGGCTGGCTTTCATCGAAACTTGGTATGCCTCTGCCCGAAAACATGGGTATGCGCGAACTCATTGTGGCTGGTCTGATTGCCGCCATTGGTTTGACGGTGGCGCTCTTTGTGGCCGGTGAAGCATTCTCTGACCCCGGTATTCAGGGCGCTGCCAAGATGGGTGCAGTTCTCTCAGGTGGGGTCGCGCTGATTGCCTTCGTAGTGGCGCGCGTGCTGCGCGTTAAA
>CAZHLC010000384.1:0-4884 GCA_964532545.1 uncultured Leptospiraceae bacterium
GAAAAAGTGGGAGGCAGGCCTGAAGGCCGCTTTAGAAGCATTTTTCATTGAAAAATGCGGGGCCGATCACTTTTTCGGAAATCTTTCAACATCCTGCGTAGGCTTATAAAGCACTGAGGCATCTGGCGGAAGTTTAGACCCCAGAGCCACCTGAATCAGGGTCTTAACCGATTCGGGCGTATCTGAAAATGAAGCGATGAGTGCATCTTCGGCCCCCAGCATGCCCCCCAGAGACGAATAAGGAAAGGGGCTCACCACAGTATAAACATACCAGTTTGCTGTTTTGTCGCTGATTTGCTCAGCGAGAAATCTTTTAAAGCCTGTGATTTTTGTATTCAAAATCAGGGCACTGTCTTGTTCTTTTGCTAGTTCTGTAAGAGGCCGTACGGGGCCATCGAAGTTCTGCACCATGGAGTAGTACTCATCACCTGGTTCAAGGTCGGTATATAGGGTTCGTGGTTTAATTATGGTTCTGGGCCTCAGCAGGGTTTTAATTCCCCCTGATGAAAAATAACCATTAAGCTCGGTGGCCCGGTAGCGCCTTGAGGGCCGCTGGCGCCGGCTTAACACAGTTTGCAAGGCCTTTTGAAGTGCCCTTTCGCCAGGCTGCTGCAGGTTTTCATCAAGAATGCCGCTGGCCAGTTTCATCTTGAGCACACGTTTCACAGATTGTTTTATACGGGCCTTTGAGACCTGGCCCTTTTTCACCGCCCGCAGCAATGCCTTTTTTAAAGCGCGATGATTACCGTGTTTAAACAATAATAATACATCAGCACCGGCCTTAAATGATTCGACGGCCACCTCGGCCTGGCTTAGATTGTTTTCACTGGCATAGGCTTTTATACCTTTCATTCCCAGATCATCAGTCACCACCACACCCTTGAAACCAAGCTTGCGGCGCAGATAATTATTAAGCCAGAAAGTTGAAACCGTGGCTGGTTTATTCTCATGCTGAGCAAAAACGATATGAGCACTCATGACCGCCAGTGCATCGTTGCCCTGGCCCAGTAACCTGTGATAGGGCAGTAGCTCATTGGCCTGCATGTGTTTCAAATCATGGTCGATGGTCGGCAGTTCAAGATGTGAATCGCTATGGGTATCGCCATGGCCGGGAAAATGTTTTAACGTCGTGATACAACCGGCCCGGCGCAGGCCCTGCAGATAATCACCCGCCAGAGTAGCCACCCTTTCTGCTGATGATGAGAAAGAGCGGGTACGAATTACCGGGTTCTCTGGGTTGTTCTGTATATCAACCACCGGGCCCAGTACCCATTGAATACCTATACTCTTGAGCTCTAAACACAGTGATTCACCTACATAGCCCAGGCCTGGTGAAAACAAAGAGCTACCCTCAGCTAATGCCATCGCTGAGGGAAAAATCGGCACACCGTTATTCAGTCTTTTTACATGGCCGCCTTCTTGATCAATGGCATAGGCCGGCAGGGGCAGACCTTTGTTCAGATACCATTGATTCAAATTGTTTATTCTCTTGCGGGTTTCGCCAATGTCATGCCGGCCATTGTCATCTTCAGGCAGGTTATCGCGGTGAATAAAGATGGCCCCTGGCTTGAGGTCTCTTAACAGCGCGTTTTCTTCAAGGGGAAAATAAATCAGCAGCAGCTGGCCCAGTTGTTCATTGAGATTAAGCCCTTCTGCCAGATGTTCACTGAGGGTTTCAAGGGCCTGCTGGTATTGTTCTGTCTGTCTATGCTGAAAATTGGCATAGGTACCCCAGAAAACCAGGGCCAGCACCAGGCCGGCCAGAAGCCAGTATCTCACAGAGTTTCTTCTTTCAACTGGGGAGGAATAAAATCCATGATAACGGGGTAGTTTTCGCGATCTAGCCCCTTGCGTTTGAAGCTTAACTTGATATTTAAATGAGCCACTTCATTCTCACGCGAAATCTTTTTTGAATAATCAATTGAACGCCAGTAATGGCGCAGGGCCTTCTTTTCATCATTCATGAGTTCATAGATGGCACCCATGTTGTTTTCGATAATGGCCAGCCTTGAGAACAGGCGTATATGAAATTTGTTATTGGGTGAAGGCCGGGGAATCTTCGCTGCCTGATTAGCATAGTATTCTTGTAGAAAAAATAAATATCCCAGTGCTGTTTTTAAATGAGTAAAGCGGTCATTCTGGGTAGTTTTCTGATTGATGCTCAATTGGTAGAGAGCATGCGATTTGGCCAGCTCAAGGTTTCTGAATTTGCGCTGCCAGTAGAGGTTCATCGTCTCCCAGTTAGAAAGAGCCTGGGTGTAGTTATTCTGTATGTAGGCGATCCACCCTTTATAGTAGTACATTTCAGCCTTTTCTTGATTTGACTTCAGGCCCATGGTGGCGGCTTCTTCAAAATAATTGTTGATGCGCACCAGAACCTTCTCAAGACCCTGCAGACCAAAGTCAAAGTTTCCTCTGAATTTTTCTGCTTCTTGCATGCGCAGCCAGTTATCGGTATTGCCCAGATCTTGTACCGTTGAGAGATACATGGCCTTACCGGTATTAAACGGCACAATGGCCCGGTCTGCATTGATCAGGGTTTCGTCTTCTGGCAGATCACCCAGCTTTTCTATTTTTTCATCTTGAATCTGCTCATAGGCCAGCTTGAGGTGTTCAATGGCACCCTGGTAATCACCCAGCTGCATTAACATTTCAGCCCGGGCATTCAGTGCCAGAAAATGACGTTTATCATATTTATAGGCGTATTCCATCTGTTTCATGGCCATACGCAGCTCACCCATGCCTGGCTTCTTCTTGTAATAGCGACCGCGCTGGTAATAACCCTCGGCAAACTGGGCCCCTTTGACTACATTGCCATAGGCATCTTCTTCTTCTTTTGCCGCCAGCATGGTAAGAAGCTGGGGGGCCCGGTCTTTGAGAGCAGTCTCGCTCACCTTATCGATGGGTGAAACATTGTATTTTATACGCAACTGGTCTTTGGCAGGCAGATCAATGTAAAAGGCAGCCAGGCGGGCCATCATATAAATAGGAAGTTCTTCTTCAAGACCCAGCTGATTTTTGATAATGCTGTGCTGCTGAATGACCATGCGCGGGTCATCGGTCTGGCGATAGATTTGCAGCAGGGCCTTAAGAACACCGGTGTGGCCGGGTACACTGTGCATATTATTCTTGGTTACTTTTTCGAAATAGTCGAGGGCCTTATAGTATTGCTTCTGGTTATAGTAGACATCGCCAATACCCATGATGGCCAGCGAAAGATATTTATCTTTTTCAAAGGCCGGGGTTTTTGGGTCAAAGGTGAGAATACGTTTAAAATAATCGATGCCCAGCAGATTATTGCGATAGCGGCTTTTGCGAAACCTTTTTACGTGGTTGGCATGAAAATAGCCAAGGGCTAACAGCACTCTGGCTTCGGCCTTCTTTTGGTCAAGGTGGGTGATTAAATAGGCACCTTTTTTCTTGTTATCTAATACCCAGGGGGTGCCATTAATATTGAGCAGGCGTGTAGGGGCTTCATCATCTTTTTTATCAGCATAGCTTACGATGGGCACTTTCTTCAGGCGTGGCCAGAACCCATCTTGATTGCGCAGCTGGCTGCCCTGGTAGCGAATGGCCTGATTGTTGGCCATAAGCTCAACCTTACCAAACAGTTTCTCAAATGAATTCTGATACAGCCCTACGCGCTTATAGGCATCTGCATATTGCAGAAAGGCTTCGCTATTCTGCGGGTACAGGCCCAATGCCTTGTCAAAAAGCTTTTCGGCTGCTACACGTTTCTGCTCAATGGGGGCTTCTGGGGCACGGTGCATAATGAGTTTCTTGCCATCAGCAATGTAGCCGCGGTAGATAATGGGGCGGGCGATCCACCGCCATGACGAGTAGCCCACGGCCAGAATTGCCAGGGCAGCAATGGCCCCCAGCCGGGCCAAACGCAGCATCTTGGCCTGGCGCTGCAGCCCTGATTCAGTATACTGGGGGCGGGCTACGATTACTTTTGAAGCTTTTTTACGAACAACTTCGGGGGTGTCGTCAATTGAGACACCCAGCTTATTTTCTAAATATGTTTTAACTTCATCAGGGCCAGCGCCTTCGATTATGCGGCCTACCAGCTGTTTAGCGTCTTTATCGCTGATTTTGTCTTCAACAATGGCCTCGATGGTTTCTTTACGCACCCCCGGTGGAAACTGCTTGAGTTTGACTCTAAGCTCTTTGATTTCTGCGTCGGTGACCTCGTCTGCATTCTGGGCTTCTTGATCTAGCTGTGATAAATCAGAGGCCAGGTCAATATCATCACCAGCGGGCGATTCTTGTATGGCGACCTCGGGTGAAAGATCATCGAGGCTTGGTGGGGCGATTTCATCACCGGGGCCCGTAACCCCTATACCATCATCAAGGGGTGCGTCTAGCCCACCAAGGTCGTCACCGCTATCGAGAGGTGCATCGGCAACCCCGGTATCAGCTGCAGGCTCACCAAGACCGTCGTCGAGCCCACCCAGATCTGGTGTGGCATCGACACCGCCAAGGCCTGCATCATCGAGGCCGCCGAGATCAGAGGTAGCTTCTGCACCACCCAGACCAGCATCATCAAGACTGCCTAGATCATCAAGCCCGCCCAGACCATCGCCGCCACCGGCATCAAGGGCCGGGGCTTCTGCACCACCCAAACCGGCATCATCAAGGCTGCCCAGGTCATCAAGACCACCAAGGTCGCCGCCACCGGCATCAAGGGCCGGGGCTTCTGCACCACCTAGACCGGCATCGTCAAGGCTGCCGAGGTCATCAAGGCTGCCTAGCTCGGGGGTGGCCTCATCAAGCGATGGGGCTTCGACCGCTGGCTCGGCAGCCAGGCCGGCATCATCTAGACTGCCCAGGTCATCAAGCCCCCCAAGCTCAGGGATGGCTTCATCGAGAGTAGGTGCTTCA
>CAZHLC010000385.1:0-4883 GCA_964532545.1 uncultured Leptospiraceae bacterium
CATCAGAAAATATAGCCTGGTATATGCAGAATGTTGACCGGAGCTTTTTTACGGCTGATGACGAGGCTCTGGTGCCGTCGTTAAAGCGCAGCGATCTGGTGATTGGCCCGGGTTCTACGGTGTTGCTTGAAGCTGTGTACCATGGCTCTAACTATATTGTTTTTGAGCCCGGTGAAAAGGGCAAAGACTTGTTTGGTTTAAAACTGCATGGGCCCTTTGATGGCAAAGATAAACGAATACCCTTTGCTGACAGTAGCAAGGGGTTATCACAGGCCATAAATAAGAAGAAGTTGGTTGATACCTCTTTCTTCTCTGACTATATAGAATCCCCATTTGATTTAAAAACGGTTTTGAAATTTATATGAGAGTTCTGGCTGTCACAGGCATTCGCAGCGAGTACGATATTCTTTACCCAGTGCTGCGCCAGATGCAGAGCAGTGCTAAGATTGACTTGAAGGTGGTTGCCAGCTCGGCCCATCTTTCTGAGTGGCATGGTTTTACTCTGCAGCGTATCTATGATGATGGTTTCGAAGTTGTCGATTGCCTTGATACCCTGTTGAGTACCAATCGAATCACGCAGCGGGCCAAGGGTATCGGGCTGCTGGTGTATTCTCTGAGTCAGACAGTTGAGCGGGTTGAGCCCGATGTTATGATGGTGGTGGGCGACCGTGAAGAGAGCATTGCGACGGCAGTTGTTGGTAATTATATGAAGGTTCTTACCGCTCATCTGGCGGGGGGTGATGACCTGGCGGGCAATGACGATGACCCAGTTCGTTTCGCGGTGACCAAATTGTCACATTTACACTTTCCCTTTGCCCAGGCGTTTGCCGACAACCTGCTGCGCTTCGGCGAAGAAGAATTTCGCATTTTTGCTCATGGTAACCCATCACTTGATAATATCAGACTAACTGAAGAAATAGATACCCGTGAGCTGAGTAATCGCCTTGGTTTTGAAGGTTTAGAGCCGGGCGGGTATCTTGTCATGATCAATCATCCCGTTTTTGGTGAAGCTGAGGGGTTTCAACAAATGAGTGCTATTCTCTCTGCTCTTGAAGATTTCTGTACCAGCAACAAGCTTAAGGTGATTGGCACCTACCCCAACACTGACCCGGGTGCCTATGACATTATCAGAGCCATTGAAGAGTATCAGAAAAAAGACTTTATTCAGTTTTTTAAAACTCTACCAACCGTTGAGTTTGTAAATGCCCTGCGCCATGCCCGGGCCTTTATAGGTAATTCAAGTATGGGCATTCTTGAGGCCCCTTACTACAAATTACCGGTCGTTCACCCTGGTAACAGGCAGAAGGGGCGCCTTAATGCTGGTAATGTTGAGTTTACCGCTTATGATAAAGACTCACTTGTAAAGGCTCTGAATAAAGCATGTTTTGATGAGACTTATCGGCAGCAGGTCGCCGCTCTGGTTAACCCCTATGGTGATGGCTTTGCCGCAGATAAAATCTGCCAGACCCTTGAGGGGCTTGATATAAACGACAGCCGCTGGTATATTAAGAAGAAAATGATATGAGCCAGATAGATAAAGTCAGTGTAAAACCTTCAGTCAGTATCATCGAAGCCATAGGCCAGCTCAACGAATATGGTATGCAGATCATACTGATCACTGATGATACTGGTAAACTCGTAGGCACTCTCACCGACGGCGATATTCGCCGGGCCCTGCTTGAGCACCGCAATCTTGATGAGCCCGTTACTACAATCATGCAAACGCGCTTTAAATTTCTATATGAAACAGAGAGAGGTCGTGCTCTCAGTTTTATGCGTAAACATATGATCAGGGCTGTGCCCCTGGTTGATGAAAACATGGTGCTGAAAGAGGTGCTTCTCTGGCGAAATCTTACTGATAATAAAGATACGCATAATTACCGTACTAAAGATAATCAAATATTCATACTGGCCGGTGGTAAGGGCACGAGGCTGGCCCCCTTTACCAATATTCTGCCTAAGCCATTGATTCCGCTGGGTGAAGTGCCCATTATAGAAATCATTATGCTGCGGTTTCAAGAATATGGCTTTAATAATTTCGTTCTGTCGGTAAATTACAAAGCCGATATGATTAAACTCTACTTTGCCGAGAACCCTGAGAAGTTCAATATAGACTATGTTCAAGAAGAGAAGTTCTCAGGCACGGCCGGCTCGCTTTCTCTAATAAAGGGGCAGCCAACCGACAGCGTAATCGTATGCAATTGTGATGTACTCATTGATATTGACTTTGATGATTTTCTCAGCCACCATAAAGAGAAGGGCTATGATGCTACCATTGTGGGGGTCATCAGGCAGACCAAGATTCCCTATGGTGTGATCGATATGAAAGACGGTATTGTGGTTGATATGAAAGAAAAACCAGAATACAACTTTGTTGTTAACGCGGGCATCTATGTGCTTGAACCGAAAGTTATCAACATGATTGAAGATGATGAATGGGTAGATATGCCAGACCTGCTGAAAAAGGCGCAAGATGCCGGTCTTAAGGTGGGGGTATACCCCATATCAACAGAGATGATTGATGTAGGCCACTGGGATGAATACAAGCAGGCGGTTGAAAAGTTGCGCCAGATGGGAATCATTGGTGCTCAAGAATAAGCCGCTGTTAGCAATTATTCCGGCGCGGGGTGGCAGCAAGGGCCTGCCTGGTAAAAACATTCGTTTGATTAATGGTCAGCCACTGATCAGTCTTACAGTTAAGAGCGCACTGGCCTGTGATTATGTAGACCGGGTCATGGTCACCACCGATGATGAAGAGATCGCCTACGCTGCCCGCGAAGCAGGTGCAGAGATACCCTTTATGAGGCCCGCCGAGCTGGCCTCTGACACGGCTCTGGCCTCTGATGTTATCTTACACTGCCTTAACTACTTTGCAGAACAGGGTGAGGCCTATGAGTATTTTGTTTATCTGCAGCCCACTTCACCTCTGCGCAGCAAAGAAGACCTTGATTCTGGGTTAAACTTTTTTGAAGAGAAAGATGCCAGTTGTGTGGTTTCTGTCTGTGAAACAGAACACCATCCCTGGTACAGCAACCAGCTGCCAGAAGATGGTAATATGAAAGATTTTATCAGACCCGAGGTACAGAATACCAACCGGCAAGAACTGCCAGCTTTTTACCGTCTGAATGGTTCAATGTACATCTGCCAAACAGGGTACTATCGTACCCAGGGCGGGTTTATGGGCCCAGAAACCTACGCTTTCAGAATGCCTACCGAGAGATCGCTTGATATCGATACTCTAACAGATTTTAAAATGGCAGAACTGCTTTTGAGTGAAAAATGACTTTTCCCCGAATCATTGCACGGTTAGATATTAAGGGCCCCAACCTGGTGAAGGGTATACATCTTGAGGGTCTGCGGGTTCTGGGCAACCCAGACAAGTTTGCCCATTACTACTATGAGGGCGGCGCAGATGAGCTGTTGTATATGGATGTCGTAGCCAGCCTGTATGATCGAAACAGTCTGCATGATATCATCTCGAAGCTGGCTACTGATGTGTTTATTCCGCTCACTGTGGGGGGCGGTATTCGCACCCTTGATGATATTCGAACTATTCTGCGGGCCGGGGCTGATAAGGTTTCGATAAATACGGCGGCTCTGAAAGACCCAGAATTTATCAGCAAGGCGGCTAATGAATTTGGTTCATCAACCATTGTGGTTGCCATCGAAACCATTAAGCAGCCTGACGGGCAACACCTCTGTTATACTGACAATGGCAGAGAGCATACCGGTGTTGAAGCACTGGCCTGGGCCAAGCAGGTAGAAGAGCTGGGTGCAGGCGAGGTTATTTTAACCTCGGTTGACCATGAAGGCACTGGTCAGGGCTTTGACCTTGATATCACCAGTAGAATTACTGAAGCTCTGGGTATTCCGGTGATTGCTCATGGGGGCGCGGGCCGGGTTGAGCACATTGAAACCCTTTTTAATGAAACTCAGGCTGATGCTGTGGCCCTGGCCGGTATGTTGCATTATAGTGCCGCAAAAAAAATAACCTTTGAAGAAAGCAGTGAAGGCAACATTGATTTTCTCAAGAGCGGGGCGGGTCGTAAAAATCTCGAACCCGCAGAGATCACCGATGTTAAGCATTACCTCAGTTCAAAATCAATTGAGTGCCGTTTATGAGCAAAGTCGCTATTGTTGATTTTGGTATGGGCAATTTATTCAGCGTTTCGCAGGCCTGCAAGCAGGTAGGCCTTGATGCTACTGTTACCCACAGCCCAGAAGAAGTTGAAGCAGCTGATGCGCTGATTTTTCCCGGGGTGGGGGCCTTTGGCAAGGCGATGAATAACCTCGATGAATCAGGCCTTACCCCTGCTATCAAGAACAGCATTAACGGCGGTAAACCATTTCTGGGTATCTGTCTGGGCATGCAGTTATTGTTTTCTCAGAGTGAAGAGTTTGGCAGCCATAAAGGCCTTGATATTTTTAAAGGAACCGTGGTGCGTTTTAAGAATTCGGCAGGCGAGAAGACGTTGAAGGTTCCCCATATTGGCTGGAATAAAATTCTGAAGCCGGGCGATCAAGGCAGCTTTGGGCAGTTGCTTGATGGCATTGATGCAGGCGCCTTTATGTACTTCGTGCATTCATTTTATGTAAAGCCAGATAATGATTCTGTGCGCCTGACTGAAACCGTATATGGCGAGCAGAGATATTGTTCTGGTGTATTTCGCGATAATGTTTATGCAGTACAGTTTCACCCAGAAAAGAGCGGCAAAACGGGGCTGGCCATTTACGCGAATTTTTTAAAGATCATTAATAAAAAATAGGAAATAATATATGATAGAAGAAATATTGGCCTACAGAGCCAGCGACCTGAAAGCAAAGCTGGTTACCGAGCCCTATCCGTTTTTTGCGGTAGATGATTTTATCAAAAAAGATTTTTT
>CAZHLC010000386.1:0-4883 GCA_964532545.1 uncultured Leptospiraceae bacterium
AGTTTGCTGAAGGGCAAACCAATGTTGCCACAGGCCAGAGCTGGCTTACCCAGCTCATTTAATAAGTGGGCAAGTAAGGTGGTGGTAGTGCTCTTACCATCGGTACCTGTAATAGCCACCAGCTGACGCTCTTGTAAAAAGCTCAGGCAGAATTCAAGCTCAGAGAAAATCTTTTTATCGGCTTCACGGGCCCTTTGAAAAACCGGCAGCGCCAGCGGAACCCCTGGTGATAGAGTAACGCCCTCGACTTTTGCCAGAGTGTCAGGCATCTCTGTCTCGGTTACAATGGTCAATGCATCATGGGGGGCCGGCCTCGGCGCTTCTGGGTTACTGTCGAAGGCATAGACTTCTTTGAATTTTGATAACAGTAGTTGCAGATAAGATTGGCCGGTGAGCCCGCCATAACCAATGAACAAGACAGAACCATCGGGCCAGAGCATCACGCAATGTGAGCCTGGCTGCTGGCACGAAAACCCCTTTTTCGGGTTTACAGAGCGTTTTAAAAGAGGGGTTCAACCCTATGAAGGCCCTGAAAGAAAAATTAAAGGCCTGGCTATCTCATGACCACATCGCGGTCGATTTTTTTCTGGTTATACTGCTGACCGGTCTTTTCTATCGCCTGCAGGTATATTATGAGCTCTATAATACTGCGGTACCACCGTTCTCTTTTTCTACTGAGCTTTTTCCTTTTTCGGCGCTGTTAGGCAATTATCTATTTGAGATCATTTTCGGGCTTCTATGTCTGGCTCTTTTCATTGGGGTCAGGCAGGCCCGGGCCATTGGGCTGGTACAGAAGTACCCCCGTGTTTTTTCGATTAAGGGCCTGGTTGTAATGCAGGCATTTCTGGTGGTGCTGGCCACCATGTATGGCACTCACTACCGGCTGATGTTCAGCATGCACATCGGGCTACAGCAAGAAGCTCTGTTAGAGGCTGACACTTTTTCGTTTTCAAATTTTATTGATATTCTTACAACGCAAGATATTCTTTTTATTATTTCACCCATTGTGTTTTTCTGGTTATTTCGCTTGATGAAGGGGCGGGCGGTGCTCATACGTAACGGTGCGTTTCTGGTCATGCTGTTGGTCACGGCGCTGATCTATTCGTTTGGGCTGTTTACCCCCAAACCAAAGCTTGCCAAAGAGCTGCAGTTGAACCCCATTATGTTTGCGGCCTACGATATCATGACTTCAAAAACTCTGAAAGCTGATGGGGTTATTGAAAACAGCGACCAGCGCCGCTCACTGAAACTTATTGACCCTGATTTCATTGAAGATATAGAGATCAGCCGCTTTGTGCCCCCCAGTGCTGCCAAAAAATGGAATGTACTTTTCTTTGTTCTCGAATCTACAGGTGATCGTTATATTTATGATACCAGCTACGGCAATGATGTGCCTATGCCGTTTTTACGCAAAATTTCAAGGCAGAGTCTGCGCCTGAAAAGGCACTATTCACCGTCGAACAGCAGCCCAAGGTCAGTCTTTGCCATGATGTCTGGGCTCTACCCGGTGCCCAGCGTAGAGTTCTTTTCTGTAAGGCGAGATATTGTAATCCCTTCGTTGGCAGCCTATCTGGGCAAGAGCTATGAAAACTTTCTGGTAACCCCGGCTGTGCTTCGCTGGTATTTTCCCACTGATTTTATGAAGAATAGCGGCATCAAAGAGATGTATGGCTACTATAAAATTCCCGCTGATGCAGAGCGTCTTGACTACAAACTGGGCCGCCATGAAGCCATCGGTATGGATTTCTTTCTCAAGCGCCTTAATAAGGCCAGAGAACCATTCTTTGCCACTTATATTACTTTCGCCGGCCACTGGCCATACCCTGAATTTGACCCCGACATAAATCTGTTTACCAATACTGAGCGCAGAGTGCATTCATGGGTGCGCAAGTACTACAATAATCTGCGCCTGCAAGACAAGCAGCTTGAGCGCCTGTTCAAGGCCCTTGAGCAGAGAGACCTGCTTGAGAGTACCATTGTGGTAATTGTGGGCGATCATTCTGAAGCATTTGGCCAACATAAAGGAAACTGGACTCATGCCAGGGCCACTTATGAAGAAAACATCAGAGTGCCCGCCTATTTATATGCACCGGGCCTTTTTACCCCCGGCGATTATTCTGAACCTACCGCACATATTGATATTCTGCCCACGCTGCTTGATGCCATGAAAATCAAGTTTAACCGTAATATGATTCAGGGCGAGTCTCTGTTTCAAAGCAAGCTGCGACGCAAATATATCTTTGTCTATGGTAATCAGAATGCCCTGTCTTCGATCAGTAAAAAGCTGGTGAAGGTTGAGTTCGACTTGAAGCACCAGACCTGTCAGGCCTATGATTTGAAGACCGACCCCACCGAACGCAAACCCCTCGATTGCGGCAAATACCCAGAGCAGAAAAAGGCCCTGTTGAAATTTCTGAATTATCAGACCCAGGTGATGCCAGCCTATAACAAGGCCCTAATTCAGAGCCGCTCTTTCTTCGGCAATAGACACCTATTTCATAAAAAAAAGGCCCAGCCTGATTCAGCCAGTCTTTAGATTCGCACTTTACAGGTCGTATTCGCAAATAACCTATACCAAATGGCAGAAAGCGAAAACTCAAAATTTGAGTACTTGAAAAGTCTGGGTCAGATCGGTCTTTTCTATTTTATTGGTCTCTCAATCTTTTTTATCGCGGGTTTTTTACTCATCAGTCTGCGGGTGTCAGATAAAGAAAAAATAGAGGTGCCAAACCTTATTGGCAAGCTTTATCTTGATGAGCATAACCGCCTGATTGAAACTGGCTTCAAAGTTAAACTGAATCGTTCTCATTCATTAGAGTATCCCTTTGGTTATATTATATCACAGAGCCTCTCACCTGGCCGTGTGGTCAAAGAGGGTGCTAAACTTGTGCTGCTGGTTAACCAGAGCAGGCATGTGGTAAAAACGCCCAACCTTGTTGGTAAAAAATATGAACTGGTCGAAAGCTTATTGCAGAGTATTCACCAGGGGCGCCGCAGCTACCGTCTCAATACGGGGGTTGTGACCTATGTGGTTTCAAGCCGCCCCGAGGGTGATGTGCTGGCTCAATTTCCCCCCGCTGGTACACCGGTTGTACCAGAGTCACCGGTTTCTCTGCTGGTGGCCAGGAGCGAAGGCAAAAAAGCCAAGAAAAAAAAGAAAAAGAAAAAAACCGCCCTGCTGCTGCCCGACCTGAAAGATAGAAATATTGAGATCGTAAAAGAACTCTCATATCATGCGAAGTTGGCCCTGAAAATAGAGACCCGCGAGGTTGAAGAGCTGGCCCAGCATGGCCAGGTTCTCGAATATTCTCTTTCAAATGGCAGTAAAAAGTATACCCCCGGTGAAGATGTGGTTTTGACCGCGGTTGTTGGTCAGGTGAAATATACTGAAGACGAGCTTGAGGCTTTGAACGATGAATTTCCTTACCGCTTCAGCTGGGTTGCCCCCGCTGACATGGGCATTCCCAAAGGCCGGGTAACCATTGCCCAATTAACAGAGAAGAAATCAGGTGACTTCGATCGTAAAAAGTATCACAGCTTTTTCTATTTTGAAAATACGGGGGCAAAGATTCCGGTTTTTAAAAAAGACCAGAACCGTTTTGCCCTGTGGTCAGGGTATGCTGAAGGTGTCCTTGATGTGCCCCTGGCAGAGCCCGAGAAGAAAGCAGCAAAACCCGAAGAAGATGAAAAAGTCAGATCGGTTATCGAAGACATTGAAGAAGAAAAATCAGAAATTGCGACAGTGGCTGAACCTGCTAGGTTTTTTGAGCTGCCCATGTACGAAATATGAGTATCAAGGTTTCACCCTCAATACTGGCAGCCCCCTTAACTGATCTGCGCTCTGCATTGCAGAGGCTTGACAGTAAGCTGGTAGATTTCGTTCACCTTGATGTGATGGATGGTCACTTTGTACCAGCGCTCACCTTTGGTGAGGGGTTAAGTAAAGCCGTAGCGCAAGATACAAATATCCCCCTTGATGTTCATTTGATGGTGTCGCGCCCCGAGCATGAAGTACCTAAATACTTTGAGCTCAAACCCCATAATATCACCTTTCACATTGAAGCGACCTCTTTTGGCGTGCGCCTGGCGCAATCAATAAGAGAGCAGGGTATCAAGGCCGGCGTGGCTCTGAACCCTGCAACCCCGGTTGAAGAGCTTGAGATGATATTTCCGTACATTGATCTTATTCTGATTATGACCGTTGAGCCCGGCTATTATGGGCAGAAGTTTCTGAACAATGGCCTTGAAAAAATTAAAAGAGCCATCAATCTCAGAGATGAATGGAATAAAAAATATGATAACTTTCCGCTGATCGAAGTTGATGGCGGGGTTAATAAAGAGAACATCGCAGCCATTCGTGAGAGCGGTGTTAATATGGTTGTGGCCGGCTCTTTTGTTTTCAAAGCTGATGACTATAACGAGCGGGTGAAACAGCTAAAAGAGGGTGTATGAAAAAAGCAGCTGCAGTTATTCTATGTGTTCTGAGCCTGCAATGTGGTGGCTCGAAAATCTTTACTGAGATTGATTTCGCTTTTGAAGAGCTGTCTGATGTTTTTCCGGCAGAGTTTGCTGGCGAAAAGAAGCAGATGGTCAAGGCCCGTGATTTTCAGTTCGATGCTGAAGAAAAGCTGGCTGCCACCTATGGTTCGGCCGTATCATTGGCTGCTGCCGAGTGTGAAAAAGACTGCAAGGCCAACTGGTATACCCTGCGTGATTTGATGAAAACTCAGACCCTTACTGATTTCAGTGCTACCCAGTCTGGCGAATATCGATGTAATTATACCGCCACCGACGGAATCATCGGAATTATCTGGACGAATAAATCATTTCTTTTTCACGTTGAGGCCAAGAATAAAGAAACTCTAGAGAAGTTTCTGCTGAGC
>CAZHLC010000387.1:0-4878 GCA_964532545.1 uncultured Leptospiraceae bacterium
TCGAGGGCACGCAAGTCAGCGTTTTCGAAATACACCCCTTCGGCAATCAGGCCCAGCTGAAACCGAAAGCTCTGTAAAATAGTAGATTTCTTAGAGGCAGAGAAACGCTCTGGGGCAAAGGGCACCTGGTCGTGGGCCCTGAGTCTTAGCTGCCGCGGGCTGGTTTCGAGCTCTTTATAGCTGGCTGTGGCTGATGTATTCTGCTTTTTCTTCTTTATATTAGTTGTTATGGGGGTTTTTTCTGTCTGGCGCTCTTTTCGCAATTCGAGGTAATCTGCCTCAGCTTGAAAAGTCTGCCCGTAGGCCCGGGTGGCCAGCAGGCATAAGAGAATGATTTTACAGGGTTTTATTTTTGTCTTCATGCCCGGGTAATACCCCCCAGGGCGAAAAATTTCCCAGAAATTGCCGCTTTTTTTTAAATTAGGCAATTTTTTCAGGCAAAGTGGCAAGATAGGGGCATTGAAATGGGCGCAAAATCAGGCTTCAGAATTCTTTTGCACCATTGACTGGTAAGTCTGCTTACTTTTTAAGCTATTAAACGGTACCACAGCCGGGTATGATAATTGCATGCATTTAGTGGTGCTCAGTGCGTGGTAAAACGTGGCCGCTGCTCATTGTGAGCATAAAATTTAGTATAGAGGCCACAGAAGCCAAATAATGCTGGTTTTTTGGCCCTGCACCCGCATCAATGGCTATATTGTATATGGAGAGAAATGCAACATCAAGTTAGCACAACAACACTGTTTGGGCAAACTTCGTTACTTCCTGATTGCTGGTAATGGGTATGTCTATGAACAAGTATATATCTCTCTTCTGCAATCATCGTTATTTTCATTCTAACTTTTTTCAATCACTTCAAAATTTTCTGCAAAGCAGCTTGACGACCGGGTGGTCAAACATTTCGTTAGGTAGCGAAATATTTTCTGAACTCTCGTTATATAAGAAGCAATTTATGCGTCTTATAGAGCAGGGCAGAGTTACGCGTATCTTCTGGTGGAATTCTGAACGTGATGAGGGCAATGTAGTAGGGCTAGCAGGCTGAACGCGGGTGGTATAATTTCTTTTCTTAAACGATTTTTACCGTTCTCGAAGTATATAGTTTTCTTTTTCTTTTCAACTTTAATCTTAGACGTTTCTCTTCATGCTACGGTTCGCATTGGTGCCTGGAATATTGGCTCGAATAGCAATGATGTTAATGGCTTTCCTAACCGTACATGGGGCACCAAAAAAGGCACAGACTGGACTTCTGTGCGCGCTGCTGCAGCAAAGGCCATCGCTGGCCGCTACGATGTGGTCTTTCTGCAGGAAGTAGCCAGTGGCTCGGGTGGCGGCTGTGATTCATTCGGCGCCGACAATTCACAGTCTCACATATGTAATCTGTTAACCGAGGTAAACAGCATTGCGGGTGCAGGTGTCTACGAGATGGATTCTTCACCCAACGTAAGCTCTTTTGAAAAGGTTTCGGTAATGTACAAGGCCGGTGTAGTTACCGTGCTCGACAGCTTCAACTGGATCGATTATAATAATTCGTTCAAGCGGGTACCTCACATTGTCAGGTTGCAAATCGGGGCTGACGATTTCTATGTGGTAACTCTGCATACTACCCCCTCAGAAGCCCGCACCCAGATCTGGGCCCTGCCCGAGGTTGCAAACCAGCTTGAAGCCGGTGCCGGCCCCGGTCTGCCTGGCGGCAGTAAAACCGCAGACGCTGATATCATTATACTGGGTGACTACAATGCCGATGGCAGCTATTTCTCACCGGGCGTTGGCGGCACGGGCGACTGGGTTACCTTCTTCAACAATTTTAATACCTCTGGTTACCAGAACCTGATTCTTGAGCATGCCACCACAGGTGATGATACCAATCTGTCACCCTGGTCAGATTATGTTTATGATCGAATCACGGTATCACCGACCCTGATGTCGAAGTACGTCGCTGGCACAGCCAGACCTTTCTACTATACCGGCAATGCAGGTAATACCTGCCCCAATCAAGAGATGGATGCTGTTTTAGACCAGGGGTGTAATAGTGGCGACCCCTTTATCGCCAATAGCAATAATGCCTCTACTTCAAACGGTTGCCCCTATACCTCGCCCGGGCCTGCTACTGCAGATCAATGCTACGATGCAGCCAAGTTTGTGGCCGACCATTTTCCGGTTGAGGCGCAATTTGCCATGGGTGCACCCGATGTGACGCCGCCCAATTTTGTTTCGGGCTCACCGTCAGGCGCTTTTGTTCCGTGGGATACGACCACCATTGAATTAACCTTTAATGAGCCCATGTCGCCCACCAGCTTCAGCGCCGGAACCGTCTCGATTAATAATGGCGCCACGGTCAGCTTTCCCCCCACAGCCGTTGCAAACAATATCTACCGCTTTACCGTTTCATTGCCCTCATCGGCCACCACTCACACGGTCACCATCAACGGGCCAACCGACCTTGCCGGCAATGCTGTTACGACACCCGCAAACTATACCTTTACCACAATTCAGCCGCCCACTGTTGTTATTGCCGAAGTGGGTAACGGCAGCACTGCTGCTAATGACTATGTTCTTCTGTATAACCCTACCTCGAACCCTTTTAACTTAAGTCAGTTTTACTTTGGGCGTGATTCAGGGTGTACCATTTCAGGTGCGGCGACCTTCAGCCAGTTTGACCAGTTGCCGAATGAAGTTATTTCTGCCCAGGGGTACTACCTGCTTGGCCGGGTGGGCAATTCGCTAACCAATGCCCCCGACAATACCTCAATTGACCCCATTGTAACCGGGGGTGATTGTTTTGCCGTAACCAAAACCAGCACCCAGCCCGACGCCTGGAACGATTCGCAGGTTGTCGATTTCGTGGCCTTATCGGGGGGCACAGACCAGGGCGAGGGCAATACACAAGAAACCAGCCCGGCTACCGGCAATTCTGTTAAACGAAATGGCGCCTGTAAAAATTCTGATACCGATGTAAACAGTACCGACTTTGTGGCAGAGGCGGCACCTAACCCTGAAAACAGCCTTTCAGCAGCCTGCCCGGCTGACCCTGCAGCGCCACAGATTTTTTCATGGGAAACTGCAGACCTCAATAGTAATGGTTTTATCGATGCCATTAAACTGACTTTTACCAAGAATATCAATGACTCGACCGTAGATTCAGCAGACTTTACGGTGACCGGGTACACTGTGGCGGGCGAAAACACCGGAACAACGGCCAACGATAATGTATACTACATCACAGTTAATGAGCTGCCCAGCCTGGGCGACACCAATGCCACCCCGGCGGTAAATTACTCTGGCGCAACTGCTATTGAAGATACTGTGGGCAATGGCATGGGGGGCGCCTCTACCACGGCAGCTCTCGATGATGCCCCACCAGTTCTCATGGGTGCCTCAACTGACCGCTCTCTCAATGGCAGTAATATTCCCAATTTGACCAAACTGACCCTGACCTTTTCAGAGCCAATTTTCAGCAGCGCTACCATAACCGTAGCTGATTTTACCACCCGCCCCGATGGCGCTGGCGTAGCTGCCGACTTAGACGGGGCCTCTATTAATGCCACCGCAACTGTATCGGGTAATGACATTACCTTAGATTTCACCGGCCCCACTACCGGTGGCTCATGGACGAAAGACGGTGAAATCGACATCGACAGCATCACAAATACCAACGCCATGCACGACCAGAGCGGTAACGCGGTAGTGTTGAACAATGGCTATCGCAAAATCGATGGGCTTGAAGAAAAGAAGCTGGTGATAGCTGAAGTGGGTGAAGACCCCAATGGCAACTCTACTGATGACTATATTCTTCTTTATAACCCCACCGAGAGTGGTATAGATATTGGTGGTTGGTCAATCGGCCGCGATTCGGGCTGTAATACCGGCAACGGATGGACGTGGTTTCAAACCCTGCCATCAGTTGTAGTTTCCCCCAAAACCTATTATCTCATCGGGCGCTCTGACGAGGTTGGCCTGGCTAATAACCCCGATTTTACAGCTACCCCCGAGTTGTCTGTGGGCAGCAGTGGCGATTGTTTTGTTGTTACGAATAATACTTCAGAACCCAGCAACTGGAACGATGCCAATGTAATCGACTGGGTTTCTTTCAGTGGGGCCGCGTCGAACGGCGAGGGTAATTCAACAGTGGGCGCTAACCCCAGTAACAACGCCTATCGCCGTGACGGGGCCTGTAAAGACACTGATACCGACAATAATAATGCTGATATTACCACCAACGTTCCCGCCCCCAGCCCTGAAAACAGTCTCTCAGCCGCCTGCCCGGCCGACCCCGGTGCACCGGCCATTGTAAAATGGGAAACGCAAGACCTCAACAGCAACGGTAAACTTGATGCCATCAAAATCACCTTCAGTGAGCCCATTCAAGATTCTACGGTAGTAGCTGCTGATTTTGATGTTGATGGCTATACCGGTGAGGCTTTTTCAGCCACCACCAATGGCGATGTGGCTAATAATAACGTAATTTATATCACCTTTACCGAAACCGGTAACAGCTGCAATGGCACCATTCAAACAGGTTGTGATACCGCCAATACTCCCATTGTATCTTATGTGTCATCGGGGGCCCCCGGGCCCATACAAGATGCGGCCACCAACCAGATGGCCAATACTTCAACAACGGGTGCGGCAGACCAGGCGCCACCGGTGATTATCGGTGCAGCCAGCGATCGCTCAATTTTTAACGGTAACATGCCCACGGGCACTGTGCTCACCCTTATTTTCTCAGAGACGGTCACAGGTACAGTGGGTGACATCAATGTGCTTGATTTTGAGACCCAGCCAAATGGGGGTACGCCCTCGACCAACCTTGACGGGTCTTCAGCGCCCTCATTTGCCTTCAGCAACGGCCGTTTAGAGATTACTTTGAATGCCCCCACA
>CAZHLC010000388.1:0-4869 GCA_964532545.1 uncultured Leptospiraceae bacterium
TGAGTCTGATTACCCGGCGGGCCCTTGTGTGATGAATAATACAGTAAAAATAGAAACTGTTTGTTCTGTTCTTTGGCCCAGCGGTCGTTACGATAATAAAATAACGGAAAAACATACCAGAAGTTTCTTTTAAAGTTTTCATTTCTGGTTCGCTGGTACCAGTAGAGTGGTATTAGAATGCTTTCGGTATCTTGTTTGCCCCACCAGTGATAAAACAGGGGATAGATTGCCGTAAACTTTTCTTTGTTCTGTCTGTTTCGATAGTACCAGAGGGGCAGTAGCAGTTGACTTCTGGTCGATTTACTCTGCCATTTATAGTATATGGGCAGCAGGCTGAAGGCCCGCCCCTGATTGTTTGGTCTTTTGAAATTTGAAAACCACAATAGAAAATACAGCGATTGATTTTTCTCATAGCCCTCACTCTGTTGTGAATAGCGGTAATAGACCGGGGCTACCATGGTAGTCTGTTCGCGACTCTCGTTTCGCTGCTTAAGGCTGCTATAATAAAGTGGTACAAAGCTGGTACCCTGGCTGTCGCTGTTTTTCCAGTTGAAATACAGAGGCAGAAGCATCTGAAATTTGTTTTGAAAATCAGGGGCCCCGGTGTGTTTAGAATACCAGAGCAGCAGCCAGAAAGTGTCTGAATTGACTTCACCCCGGCTGTGGGTTTTACGGTAGAAAAGGGGTAAAAGGGTAAGCGATTTTTCTCTGAATGTTTGATTCTCGTTTCTATTGTACCACAACAGTGGAAATAACCAGCTACTTGATTTGTTTTTGGCTGAATAATAATGAAAGATATAGAGCAGGGCATTAAGCTCTACCCGCCGGTCAGACTTTTTCGGGCAGCTGCGCTCGCGACTGAATAGAAACATAAAATTCATATAGGCAGAATTTCCTGCTGCACATTCATCTTTGTCTGTGAGTGAGGTGCGACTGCTGAAGTGTAACCAGGGCAACAACCAGTAGGTGTCGCTCTCGCGGCTCAGCTTTGTCTGCAGGTTGGGCCCCAGCCTGGTTGCAGTGCTGCGGTAGAAAAGTGGCAAAAGCAAATAAGAACTGTGCGAAGGGGTGTAAGATGACTGGTACAAAAAGATTAAATAACGGCGTTTGGCATTGTCAAAACCCAGCGAACTAAGGCGCCGGTTCTGTTCATAGTGGTAGAAAGAGAAAAAGACGTCACGGGCAAAGTAATCAGCATGGTCTTCAAGATCATAAAAAGGTGCGATGCGTACTGGTCGCTTCTGTCTTTTTTCGCGGCCCACATATTGTTGTCTTTTAAAGACCTGGTCGGGGTGCAGCTCGGCCGGGTCAATGGTGTTGGCAGGGGTGGCGCCAGTGAACATGGCCGGCAGCAGAAAAAGAAAAAGTAAAAAAGGCCCCTTCATAAAGATTCTGTTCTGGGGCAGTCGCCCCGGGTCAATGGTTTTATTTTGACGCCCTCAGGGCGGTATTTGAGTTGTTTTTTGTGCGCATAGCAAGTGTAGTGTTGGTGTTTTTTGTTTCTGTTGGCCTTTCTGGCCAGCAGCAGAGCCTGATTTTTGAAGGCAAATCAAAGTATTCTCATATCAAAGTGAAAGACCAGGGGCGCCTGCGTTCAATGTATTTTGTGCGCGATAGTGGGCAAGAAGTCATTGAAACAACCATTGATAAAAGGGCTCCGCATCTGATGCGCATGCAATACATTGCCTATATGATGAGCTCTTATCTTTTCAACCCAGAGCAGAAGAGCTGCCTGATCGTAGGCCTGGGTGGCGGGGCCATGGTGCATTTTATGAACCGGCATTTTCAAGGGCTGCAGATTGATGCGATAGATATTGACCCCCTGGTGGTTAAGATTGCAAAGAAATACTTTTTTGTGAAAAACAGCGGGCAGAACCGGGTTTTCACCGCCGATGGTTTTGTTTTTCTGCGGCAGGGTAGCAAGGTCTATGACACCATCTATATGGATGCCTACCTCAAACCCTCAGAGGCAACTGACTCACACGGTATGCCCCTTAACGTGAAAACTCTATCTTTTCTGAAGCATCTGCAGACCCGGGTGAAGAAAAATGGGCTGATTATTATTAACATGAACCTGAATTCTAATCTGAAGAATGACCTAAGGCTGTTGAGTCAGGCCTTTGCCCAGATTTATATGTTTCAAGAACCAGAGCTGGGTAACCTCATTGTGGTTGCGAGCAAGAATTCAAAGCGACTGACTCTTAAAGAGTTAAAGGCCAGGGCTCAGAAATTTGATGCCAGCTACCGCCTACCTTTCAGTTTTAAGCAGGTAATCGCTAATCGCAAAACTCTGGCCGATTTTAACTGAGGTGATCTAACACCCATTTGCGCAGATCTTCCATGGCCTGTTTGCGCATATCGGCCGGTTCGTTATATACCTCATGATAGAGGCCTTCATATACTTTAAGAGTTTTATCTGTAGATGAAATAATCTCATAAAGCTCTTCTGTGCCTGAGGCCGGTATCAGGCCGTCGGCGGCACCATGGGTTAAAAGTATGGGAAGTTTTATCTTAGCGCCATTTTCTAGTACGAAGTTACCACCATCATAGATGGCCAGACCCAGAGTCGTACTCAATTGATCATGAACCAGGGGGTCTCTTTTATAGGCTTCGATTACTGCCTGATCATTTGATAAAAACTTAAGCTCGAGACCGGCCGGCAGTCGCAGTTTTGGTGCAAGGCTGGCCAGCATGCGGCCGATGGCCAGCTTGATTTTCATGGCGGCAGTCAGGTTAACCTTTAACGCAGAGCCATTGGCCACCAGGCCCCTCAACATATGCTGGCGCTCTTCATCAAGAAGACTCTGCAGCGCGATTAGGCCACCCATCGAATGGGCAATGATAACTGGCTTTTCAACCCCATGGTTCTCTCGCAGAAACAGCAGAAAGCTGTGCAGATCATCGGCCATCTGCTGAATGCTTTCAGCATGGCCCAGCAGGCCATTAGAACGACCGTGGCCGCGGGCATCGAGCCCATAGAAGGTGCAGCCACTGCCCTCAAAGGCATCTAATACATTTCTGTAACGGCCCGAGTGTTCACCATAGCCATGATGAATAACTACGTTGAAGTTTTTGCGGGGCTTTTCAGCATTCCACTGTTGGTAGAAGAGTCTGGTTCGGTCGGTATAAGTAGTAAAATAGGCCTGCTGATTTTGATAGCTCATTAGGTCGCGATAGCTTAGTCAGTTGTTATTTCAATGAAAATTTAGCGGTGAGTAAAATATCTTTCAAGCAGCGTAAAATGAAAGGCGACCAGGTAGGTTGAAAAAATCAGATGTATGGCTTCAATAATCAGTATAAAGATTTTTAAAAAAGGCCAGAGTGCTGCTAGCCATGATTCTTTGAGAACCAGGTAGCTATATATTGCAGCGTTTAAGTCTTTGTAATAGCCTTCGATGCGGTTCAGGCCGAAGTTCTCAACGAACAACGGGGTCAGCGAAAGAAAAACAAGATACATACAGAGTAGCAGCAAGAAAACGTTTTTCAGCTGCAGGTGCCCGCGACTCAGAGCGATAATCAGCAGCAAGAAAACCAGGTGGCTGGCGCAGGCCAGTATAAACTCAAAGTGAAAAAGCGAGTCTTGATCGAGGGCCATGTAAAGAGCCAGCAGTGGGCTGGCCAGATATATTACAATAAGATAATAGTAGAGAGCCTTACCAAATACAAACTGCTCTTTTGCTTTGCCTTCAAGTTGCATCAGCCCTGATTGAAACCGGCACTGACTTAAAAGCGGGCGTTTTACTGCGACCATCAACTCTGCTGGGTACCAGTGGATTGGCTTCAGGAAAATACATCATGACATTGCCTGCTTTAATGTCAAAAGGGCGCAACTCGAAGCCGCTTACAGTGCCTGTTTTGTTAGAAACTGAAACCAGCTGGCCCGGCTGCAGGTTCAACTGCTCTATGTCGTGTTGATTGATTAGAACTATCCTGCGATGTGTCTGGTCGCGGTAGGTATCTTCTTCTTCATAGACTATGGTATTGAACTGGCCCTCGCTGCGCACTGTCATCAGCATAAACTGCCCGGGCCTGCGGTTTGTCGCGGGAATTTTGAGAACTTTAAAATGGGCTTTCTGATCGGCAGTTTTAAACATTGGTTTGTGAAAAACGCGGCCTTCAATGGTAAACTCTTCGGCCTGTGGGCTGTCTGCCCCTTCAATGGCCTGAAAGCCAGGTATGGCCCCTGCAATTGCCTGGCGAATATTTGCGTAGTTGTGAAAGCTCTGAAAGTCTACCGGGCTCTTTTTCAAAACCTGTTCACCCAGCGAAGCGATCAGGTCGGCTTCTGATCTGAGCTCTTTGAACCGGTTGATGTTGCCCTCAGATACCCGCACAAAATTGAACATCGACTCTTGCGTGGTTCGCTGTTTTTCTTCGTCTCGGGTGCAGACGGGCAGCACCAGGGTTTCTTTTGAAACCCCAAAAAAATGCCCATGGTTAAGGGTCGTTGAAAGAAAAACCTTGAAGCCGATTTTGTCAAGTGAGCGGGCGGCAAAATCAGAATCGGGGTTAGCGCCATAGAGGTTGCCGCCCATGAGAAAAGCGAAATCAATATTCCCTTTCAGGGAAGCCTGCATGCAGGCCATGGTATCTAAACCAGCTTTTTTAGGAAGTTTAACCCCCAGGTTATTTTCAAGAGCTTTAAAAACTGAGGTCTTCAGCGCCGGGGTCACACCCACAGAGCCAACCCCTTGTACATTGCTGTGGCCACGCAGTGGTAGTAAACCGGCATGGGGCTTGCCAAGCATTCCCCGCAGCAGTGCCAGGTTTACAATGCTTTCAACATTTTCAACACCGTGTAAATGATGGGTGATGCCCATGGCCCAGCAGAAAACCGTGTTTTCACTTTTTGTATAGAGTTGAGCGATG
>CAZHLC010000389.1:0-1408 GCA_964532545.1 uncultured Leptospiraceae bacterium
GATATGGGCGATGACAAGTACCTCATAACCAAGCCAGACCGTACTGCTACCAACATCGACGGTGTGTTTGCCTGCGGTGATGTGCAAGACTCATACTACCGCCAGGCTGTGACTGCCGCCGGCAGCGGTTGCCAGGCTGCAATTGAAGCTGAGCGCTTTCTCGAAGAAGCTCACGCTACTGAGGTTGAGGCTGCGGCCACGGTTTAACCTCGCAGTCACGTGTCATTGCGAACCTTCGCCGGCCCTGCCGGCGAAGTGAAGTAATCTAGCAATTTCTGATTTTAGCTTTACTCGGCCGCTTTTAGCGGCCTGTAATAGCTCTAAACACATTTTTCTTTAGATTGGCTCGTCTTGACTCGCAATGACAGTTGAGACCTCTTTTTCAACGATAACAAGCCTCAGTAAATCAACTTGCATTACTCATTCGCTGATAAGCACTGCCTACATGAAGAGAATAGCTGTACTAATACCGAGCCTGATTCTGCTTACTGCCTGCAATCTTGACCATAGCGGCGGTCTGCGCCTGGGCCCCACGATGGAACCATATGCCCAGAACATCATCGAGGAAAAGCAGCTGCTGCAGAAAGGCGAAACTCTAAAAGCCTACTACGATGCCACCATCAGCTTAGACGGTAGCGATGCCATTGTTCTCACCAATCAGCGGGTGTTCAGATACTTCGAAGGGCAGGTAACCTCAATAAAGCTGAAAGAGCTGGATAGAATAAGACTGGTAAACCGCCACTTTCTGGGGGCCACCGTTCTACTCATCAGTGAAAAGAAGAGCTTCAAAGTTGAAATGGGGCCGCAGTCTGAAATCGACATGCTGCTCAGGCTGATTCAAACCGAAGCAAGTAGCCTCAAACAGGCTGTCTCAATACCAAGACTGGCCCGCCTTAAGCAGCGGGCCGAGAACAAGCTCTAAGATGCAATTCAAACTTGACCCTGCAGGCTTTGAACCCATCAGAAAACGAATAGCAGCAGTCACCTGGTTAATCGGTGGCATTGCCGCAATCGCCGGGGCTGGCATTCCTATATTTTCAAAAAGTATACCCTTTGTTGCTTCGGCCTTTGCAACTCTCATTGCTGTACTCATGATATGGCTGGCTATAAAAAATGCTATAAAGCAGAGAGAGAAGGGTTGGCACAGGTATCAATTGACTATTGCAGAAAACAAGATTTCGGCAGAGCAAGACATTATACCGACAGTGTCGATTGGCTTTGAAAACATAGCAGAAATTACTGAAGACCAGCATGGTACTTTGAATATTAAACAGAAAAACAGCAATCAAATCATACATGTTCCGTCTGCCATTGAAAATCGAGAGCAACTGTTAAGCAAGCTTTCACACCTGAACGAAATCACAGAAATAAAAAGCTCAGGCATCGCAGCATTGGTTTTTCCAACCAT
>CAZHLC010000389.1:1508-4860 GCA_964532545.1 uncultured Leptospiraceae bacterium
ACGAAATCACAGAAATAAAAAGCTCAGGCATCGCAGCATTGGTTTTTCCAACCATTATTTTGCTGGCGGGCTTCTTCTGGTTTTTTACCAGCTCTGCCCAGGCGGTTGTTTTGACTCTGGGCCCAATTCTTGTCTTCAGCCTGGCATGGTCGCTGCTGGCCGTTCATCGCTCACTGGTAGAAAAAAAAATCAAGCTCTTAAGCTACTTTGTGCTGCTGCCTATATTGAGTATTGCGGGCCGAATACTGCTCTTTCTTGAGGTATTCAAGTAAAGAGCTTTTCTGCTTGAGAGCCCTGCCCTGTTTCTTTTTTTATACTTGCCGCAGCGTCTCTAAACGGTAGTCACGCTTCTCACAAAATAGCTCAGGTGGCGGAACTGGTAGACGCGCATGATTCAGGTTCATGTGTCAGCAATGACGTGGGGGTTCAAGTCCCTTCCTGAGCAGAGAATGTTTGCCGGGCCGGTCGGCCGAAAGCAAACTTCGAGCGCTGAAACCTGAACAGGTTTTCAGTGCATAAAGGCTTGCGGTCGCGGTCGGCGTTGTCTTTGCCGAAGGCAGAGCGACTTGAGCAAACCTGAGGTGGTCGCCACTGAACAGGCGGCGACTACACAAAAAGTTTTCGACGCCGGTCGGCCAAAGAAAACTTATAGCTTTTGCTGCTGAACAGGTAGCGAAAGCCCATTTCTTTACAAACCAACTGAAACCCGGCATCACTCTCTGAAGACCTGCAGCGAAAGAGGGGGCAGGCCTACATTTAAGGGCTCAGTGGTAATTTCTTGCAAGCTCGCGGTATCAAAGATACGAACACCTGGTGCAGTGAGTTTGCGATCAGCGAGGTATAGCTTACCATTAGAGTATGCCAGGTCTGAATAGTATCCCCCCACTGAAAATGAGAGGGTTGCCATGGTTTTAATCACCTGATTTGTAGAGGGGTTAAAGGCCAGCAGTGTTGAATTAAAATCTGCATCATTACCAATGGCAAAACCAAGAGTTGCAGAGACTAAGATAGCATCGCTTAATTCAAGGCCAGCCTGAGTTTCTGTTAGCGGCGCGGTTGAAAACGTTTTGGTATCTAAATCAAATTCAACGATGCCGCCATCAAGGGCATAGTTAAATGCATAGAGGGCGGGCGTGCAGAATATAAGAGAATTGCGGGGTGCAAAATGGCGCAGACGAGAGATGGGGTTGGTGTATGGCAGACTGAAGGCCTCAGCAACCTGGTAGGTGCTGGTCGGTATGCGCAGCAGATAACTGGTACCCACGGGTGGCCAAACCTGGGCACCTACGATGAAGCGGTTCAGTCGCTGCACGGTGACATAGAGATCTGTGCCATCAAGATAAAGTGAAGCTGCCTCGGGCAGAGTGTCGATATCAGCGTAGGCAGAGAGGTCAATCTGCCCCTTTGTTGCACCAGAAGAGGGATCAATCAACAGCAGGTAATTCTTGCCGTAAAGACTGACCACGGCCGTACTGCTATCAACGACCACAATGTCATGGGGGTTAGAGAGGTTACCTGTGGCGCTTTCATACCGGGGTGAAAAGCTCTGCTCGGCCAGCAGCCGGGTGATATTGTCTTGGCCGAGGCGATTGACAACGTAGGCTTCATTAGCACTGCTTCGCACCACTGAATCAGAGTGGGTGGGCAGAATGTCACGGTAAACCGTGTTGTCAGCGAGCGAAATGGCATTTAAAAAGCCGGTAACAAAATCAGATGCCCCGACTAAAAGCAGCTTAGACGAGGGCACCGCGGGGCGTTCAGGTCGGGGCAGATCACTGCAGGCCGAGAGAAGAACCAGAAAAAGCGCTACAAGTTTTAATCTTATCATTTCGCTTCACCCCTGCCTGTAAAGGTTGCCTGGTACTTCAATTCAAAAACTCTACCTGGCAGAGGGTAGCCGATAATATCAACCTGACGCTGGTCGAAAATGTTTTTCGCGGTGAAGGTAATCTCATGGTTACGCTGCTTACCGAGGTAGACGGTTGAACCGGCCAGAATACGGGTTCGCCTGTTAAGGTAGAGAAAATATGAATTATAACGATCGCGGTAATTGGCACCGAGCCAGTCAGTACCTGTAAAAAATCTCACATCGCGAGAGCCTGTCTCAATAATACCGGTAAAGGCATGGCGGGGCCTGAAGGGTAGAAACTTGTTCTGATAAAACGGTATTCGACTTTTATCAACGGCATTGAGATAGGTATAACGTACATTGAGTTGCAGATAGTGCTTATAGCCAACGCTGAAATCAGCTTCAACCCCTTCAAGCTGAGCCCGACCCACGTTGACTGCAATCATGGTTTTCTGCGAGTTGGCAACAAACAAAATAAGATCATCCATGGCGGTGAGAAAGTATGCAGCATAAATGCGGCAGCTGATGACTTTGCAAGGTAATAGCCCCTGAATGCCTGCGGTATTGGTGAGTGCTTTTTCTTTTTTTAGATCGGGGGCCGGCAGCAGCAGACCGCCATCACCGTAATTTTCGGTTAATGACGGAAACCTCTCGGCATATGACACCGCCGCAAATACTTCAAGGCGGTCTTTTTTCTTACTGGTATTATGCCCTGTGAGCTTCTTGTAAATTGACAGGGGAAAAGCTCCCAGCCGAACCAGACCGAGGGGCTGGGCCTGACTTCTATTTTCGATGGCTCTGCCAAAGGCATTCTGGTTCAGTACGGCCCGGGGATTGTCTTGCACATAGTTGATTTTGCCATTGAGCTGTAACCGGCCCAGCCAGGCAAGGGGCATGTATTCAATACCCAGACCGCCATCTGATTCAAAACGGTCAGCCAGTATCTCTTGGTCGAGAAATAACCGGGTAAATCGCACCTCGCTGACCATCTGTAGAGTCAAAGAGTCAAGAGCATACCAGGTGGGTGAAAACCCAAGGCCACCCTGGGTGTTCAACCGGGTCTGCGAGGTGTAGCCCGCTGCCAGTTCAAAATCATTATCTCGCAGGCGACTATAGCCTATGTTAACATAGGTATGGGTCTGTAGCAGCCAGTTTTCACTTACCGGAGTTTTCAGAGCAGCTCTTGACAGCCCCCGATAAGCACGGTAGCGTACATTTACTGTTTCGTTGCCAATCACCCCTGGCAGCCCCTGCTCTTTTGCCAGGAAATCAGCCAGCACCGTGAGACGGCTTTTGCCCAGGTTATGAAAAAAGATACCGGTGTAGCCACCCTGTAACACGTCTTCGTTTCTGCGCTCAAGTTCAATGTCGTCGGCCGTGTTAAAAAACGGCGTGCCATTATCATCATTGTATTTGTACCGATTGGCGCTGCCCGCGAATTCAAGGTAGTGCAGCATTGAATTACCGCTGTAGCCAAGGCCAAGGCTACCCCCCTGTAGAGTA
>CAZHLC010000390.1:0-4852 GCA_964532545.1 uncultured Leptospiraceae bacterium
CAGATGAGAATGAGATGCACTTCATTGAAAGTTTCAGGCTGGGTACTGTGCGTCTCAAAGAGCTTTTTGGTGAGGCTGATTACGATAAGACCCGCTCGCTTATTGAGAATTATGTTTCAAAAGTCATCGAACCCTTTATGCCAGAGATCGAGAGTTTTAAGTTTGATATGGGGCTGGCCACTGGTGGTACAGCCAAGAATCTTATTGAGATGGTGGGCCAGCGTTACGAGCTCAAGCAAGAGCAGGGCATACCGCTGTTAAAGACAGAGCATCTGCATGAAATGGTAGATATCATGACACCCATGAGTGTGAAAGATATCTCTAAGATCAAGGGCCTTGATAAGGCCAGGGCTGATATAATTTTTCCCGGGGCGGTATTGTTGTTAAGCCTGCTAAAGGCAACTGGCATTAAAAAATCTCTGGTGATCGGTGCCGGTCTGCGTGATGGGGCTCTTTCAGATTATATCTACCGCAAAGTAAACAAGAAGTTCTACTGGTCGCGGCAATCTCGCACCCGCCGCCAGGGCCTTGATGAAATCAGCAAAAAGTTCAATGTAAACATGGCCCATGCCCAGCAATGCGCCAGCCTCTCTGGCCAGATTTTTGATTTACTGCAAGATGAGCACCAGCTGACCCCGCCTGCTGAAGATCTAATGTATGCCTCAGCACTGTTGCATGACATTGGCACCTACATAGATTATTCGCAGCACCATAAACACAGTTATTATCTCATCAGCAATTCTGAACTGCTGGGCTTTTCAAGCCGTGAAAAACAAGTGATCGCTTTGATTGCACGCTATCATCGAAAAGGGCTGCCTAAGAAAAGCCATGATGAGTACCATGACCTTGAAGAGCAAGATAAAGAAAGGGTATCTGTGCTCTCTGCAATTCTGCGCATAGCTGATGCACTTGACCGCAGCTACCGTAACGCAGTGAGCGAGGTTACCATGTTAGAGAACACCGACGAAACTATCACTCTGGGTCTCAAGGGTAAGGGTGACCTTGAACTCGAACTGTGGAGCGTTGAGCGTAAAAAAGACTTTTTTGAAAAAGTTTTCAAAAAAGAACTCATTCTAAAGAAGGTATAATTTGAAAAAGAAGTGGCAGAGCAGTGATGTAGGTGATCTGACAGGCAAGAGTGCCGTGGTCACAGGGGCCTCAAGCGGTATCGGGGTTGAGACGGCCCGGGTGCTGGCCGCCCACGGTGCCCGGGTGGTAATGGCCGTGCGCAATGAGGCCAAGGGCGAGCAGGTAAGGCAGGCGCTTACCCGCAACGAACCCAGTCTAAAGCTTGAAGTACGCACTCTTGATCTGGCTGACCTTAAATCGGTTGAAAGCTTTGTCACTGGTGTACAGAAAGACTTCAAACAACTTGATATACTTGTAAATAATGCCGGGGTAATGATACCACCCTTTGGCTTGACCAAAGATGGTTTCGAAACCCAGATGGGTACCAATCATCTCGGTCATTTTGCTCTGACGGCACGATTATATCCCCTATTGAAAAAAGCTGATGCTGCTCACATTGTGAATACTTCAAGTATTGCTCATAAGCAGGGTAAACTCAACTTTGATGATCTGCAATGGCAGAACCGTAAATACGACCCATGGAAGGCCTACGGTGACAGCAAACTGGCCAACCTCTACTTCACCTATCACTTTGCTGATCTACTCAAGCAGGCAGGCAGCAACATGGTGGTGGCCGCTGCGCACCCGGGGTGGACTATTACCAACTTAATTCAAGATAAGGCCTTTATGGCTGTATTGGCCCGCCTCGCAGTTAAGGTTATGGGGCAGCATGTTGATGGCGGGGCCCTGCCCAACCTGCGGGCTGCGGTTGACCCAGAGGTGCAGGCAGGCGATTATATCGGCCCTGGTGGTTTTCAAGAGCTCAAGGGGGCCCCGGTAAAAGTAAAATCAAATAAGCGCTCTCACGATGATGAAGCAGCGGCGCAGCTGTGGCAGGCTTCTGAAAAGCTTACCGGTTTGAAGTTGGGCTTTTAATTTCTCCCGCGATGAAAAACAGATTAATCACCTCTCTGCTTATAGGTCTTACTGCACTCGCCTGTGATGGGCGTAAGCCGGTCTTTGAGAAAAACAAAGCAGCTCTTTTTGCTAAAGATAAAGAGATAAGAGAATTTCTTAAAACCAGCTATAAACTGAATACCAGGTATCAGCGTCGATCGGGGCCGCTCAAGTCGCCCATCAATCTGTATGCCAATCGTTTCGGCCATGAACCAAACCAGCTGAACACCATGGTTCTCGATCAAGATGACGTTGACGCTCTAACCGGCACAGAAAGGGGCATGACCCTGAAGACGGCCAGGTTGGCCTATGGTTTGTTACAGCAAGATACCGTCAGGGGGCAACTTGAGTTCATGGCCTTTACCAGTGATATGCCCTATGAGATCGAGCAACCCTACTATGCCAGAATGTTCATGTCTGATCTGCATGAAGAAAACCCTCTGCGTTCGATGAGCACAATTAATGATGCGCGAGAGATGAGAAAGATGATCGGGTATCTGTTGAATACCCGTTATATCATTGTGGTACGACCCCTTGTTCTCAAAAAACCGTTCTGCGTATCAGAAACTAAATTTGTCAGGGGCTATTATCGGGGGCAGGTTCTGCTGCTCGACCTCAAGAAGCGTAAACCTCTTGGTGGCTTCTTTATCTCACAGCAGAGCAGCCTCCGAATTGAAAGCGAAGACACAGATGACGAGTACAATTCGGTTTACATAAAGGCTGTACCAAAACCAAAAGGGGCCCGGCGCAAACCTGGCTTCAAAAATGAATCAAGCGTTGAATATGACCTCGGGCGAAAAATTGAAAAGGCATTTAATCGCGGGCTTAAACGAATTGCCCCAAACACAGTCTTTCACCCTAATGCAGATTTTTGACGCTAATCGCTGATCAGAACTTTAAAAGGCGAATTAGGAAACTTCATCAGATAGGCACGACGCGATTCTTGCCCGCCTAGAAGCAGATAATCAATTTCTTCAGCCAGCAGCTGGCCGTGTTTGTGCTCGCGAATCTTGGCAAGCTGGCGCCGGCCGGCTTCTGTTTTATTGTTAATTAACAGATACCGTGCATGCCAGTACTGCACAAACAGGGCAAACTCGCCGCGGGCTTCGTGATCAACCATGTTACGCAGGGGCTGCCAGTCTTCATTTTTCAAACCAAGGGGATATTGAATCAGAACCGAAAGCAGGTTATGCAGATTCTGATTTTGCGAAAAATATTTCAGCAGAAACAGTAGATAAACTGCCTGGTTGCCATTCTCGCCGGCGTCTTGCAGATATTGTTCAAGCAGAATCTCACCCTGCTTCAACTGGTTCTGCGAGATGCTCCATACTGCGCGGTAGTAGAGTTTTTCAATCTGGTAGCGGCGGTCAACCTGGGTGTTGACCATGGTGTTCAGCTCATTCCATTTTTTCTGAAACACCAGGCTGTTCATCCATAATAAGAAACTGTCGTGCAGATCAGTGGCCGAAAAATATTTTTCAGCCTGGTCAAACTGGCGATTACGATAGTGGGCCAGGGCCCGGTAGTACTGCCATTCATTGATATATGAGAAGTTCTGCGCCTTGGCCTTGATCTTCATCAGATGCTGCAGGGCCAGCTTATCATTCGACTTTTTCTGCAGCAGATAACTTTTACCAAGTAAAAAATTTTCATCTGCACTGCGAAACTGTTTCTTCTCTAACAGATGCGAAATCAGATCATAACGCTGCTGGTTGCCCAGGGTAAACAGAAAACCACGCCAGCTGGCGTCTTTGCTGATTGAGGGGCAGACCTTGATTTCTTTTTCGATATTCGCAGCACTGTCAAATTTGATCTGGTAGGTCAGGGCCTTTTCGCAGGCCTCGGGGTATTCAGCTGAAAGCTTTTTCAAACCCAGATAATAGTTTTTATTACTGCCCTGGCGAAAATAGTCTTGCCGTAAGGCATGATAGCGGTAAGAGGCCACCTTGCGTTCATAAAGGTATTTTTCAAGCAGGTAGGCCGAGTGGGCAAACTTGCCCAGCGACATATTATAAAAGACTTCAAGATCATGCAGGTTCATACCCTCGGCAATGGCTTCTTTCACCACCTGCAGGGCTTCTTGTTCTTTCTGGTTAGCGAATAAAAACTCGGCAATCTCGCGGTAGCCGCTTACCCCGGCCTTCTTCAGGCGATCAAGGGTTTCGCGGGCCTTACGCTCTTCACCCAGGCGCCAGTGTATTGTTACCTTGAGCTTAATTGCTTCATAGTCGATATAATTTCCTGTAATTTCTTCAAGTATACTCAGAGCTTTCTGGGTTTTGCCATGAGTAAGCCAGAAGCCGGCCCACTTCAGTTTTTTGCCCCGCTGGCCCAGGCGCGATTTGTCTAAAACAGTGGTAAATTGCTGTTCATTTAAATTAGCTGATACCAGCGACCATTGCTGGCGGTTCAAGTGTACTGGCTTCTTGTTGTAAAGCCGCATGAACTCATTTATGCGGTTGTTCTCAATGAGCAGGGGTTGAATCTGCATAGAGATAAAAGACGCGCGCGGTTCTTTCTCAATAAAGTCAATCAACAACCGCAGCGGAATATCTTTTTCACCGATCTTGTAGATGTCGAGCATGCGATTAGCCGCCCGCACTTTGTTCTTGGGGTCGTCTTTCAGAACCTGATTAAAAACAATAGAGCTCTGACGCAGTCTTTTCTGCTGAAACAGGCACTCGGCATAGAGTAGCTTTTCAGTTGTGGTGAGAGTGCGCTCAAGCAGAATGCGATTATCAACCACTTCAACGCAGGTGCGGTAGCGGCCCTTCTGGTAACTGTCAAGTAGCAGGTCGCCCAGCTTATCTGCATATAGCAATGGGGG
>CAZHLC010000391.1:0-4829 GCA_964532545.1 uncultured Leptospiraceae bacterium
ACCTCAAGGCCAAGCGATTTTGACAGCAGTGAATAGAAGCCGCCATGGCCAATACGCACATTGGTTGTTAGAGATGAGAGTGACAGGCCGGTTGTTATGGTGGCAATGTGCGACAGCAGAATAATAACTACTGCGCCCCAGAGGCCTACTGACCCTACAACCCAGCCAAGCCTTAAATAGAGTATAACACCAAGTATGGTGAGAATAGAAGGTGTAAAAACACCCTCAAAGGTGCCAAATTTTTTATTGGTTCTGGCCAAAGTCTACCCTTAATCGCGAGCACATTATTGAACCCGCCCGGGTGTACCAATGTCAAGAAAATTTAGATATCTTTGATTCGTTTAAAAAGCGAATAGAAAAGGTCTTGTATACGTTCCTGATGCCTGATAGGCCGGGGGTCCATAAAAAGTACCTTTTTATGATTTGCTGGTCGATTCTTAAAACTACCATAAGTTTGACTCATTATAGGTTTGGTTGATTCTTCGCCGTAATTCACTTCCATTAAGCTAATTATCGTCAAATGCACCCATTGAACTTTACCGCCTGCTTGACAGCAGGGCTCAAACAGGGTTTTTGCTGAGCACAGTGAAATCTTTAGAATTGATGCTGCCAGTTGTTCGTGAGGCCGGCCGGGTTGCCCTCAACTTTTTTACTGAAAAAAACTACAGTGTCAAAAACAAAGGTTTAGGTATTAATAATCCAGTCACTGAGGCTGACCTTGAAGTAAATCGAATTCTTTCAGAGGCTATCAGTGACTATTTTGCTGACGATGTTATTGTTTCAGAAGAAACCTATGAACAAGACCAGCGGGCCATCGACAAGGCCCGGGCTCAGGCCGAACGGGTGTGGATTCTTGACCCCATTGATGGCACCCGTGAGTTTGTAGAAGGGGTTCCGCATTTTGCGCTTTCAGTGGCCCTGGTTGAAAACGGCAGGCCAACTCTGGGAATCGTATATAATCCTGCCCGTGAATTTCTGATTCATGGGGGCCCTACTCTGCGCATCATGCTCAATGGTAAAGAAGTGGGCCCCGCCAGAGAACCCCAGAACCTGGGTGAGGTCAGAGTCTGTCTTTCACGCAGCGAACATAAGAAAGGCCTGTTCAAATTTTTAGAACCACATATATCGTTTACTGAAGAGCAGATTATCGGCTCAATTGCCTATAAGCTGGGGCTGGTGGCTGCGGGTGAATATGACTTGATTGTCTCAAAAAAGCCCAAAAACGACTGGGATATTGCCGCAGGATTATGTCTGCTGCAGGGCCTTGGCTACAATCTCTATGATGGCTCATGGCAGCCTATTCTGCTTAACCAGAAAAGCCTGAAAACAAAGGGCCTGATCGGCGGCTCAGATGCGACCCTGGCCCTTTACAAAAGCATAAATAAATAGCTCAAAAGCTGGTTTACGCCCCGCTGAAAACCATGGTTTTGACTGTCGTGAACAGTGAATTACTGGCCCTGCTTGTCTGCCCCAAGACAAAAGAATCGCTGATAATGGCAGATGAAGAAACTGTGAAGTCGCTGAACAAAAAAATTCAGAAAGGCGGGGTGGTTAATCTTGGTGGTGAAAAAGTCACCGAAAAAATCGAGGCTGCTCTGTTGGCAAAAGAGTCAAAGATTGTATATACTATTAAGAATCAGATACCGGTTCTAATCTATGAGAAAGGTATCGCAACAAACTGATGGCACTCTTAGATAATATAAATTCACCCGATGACCTGAAAAAGCTGCGCCGTGACCAGCTGCCTCAGGTCTGCGATGAAATACGCGATTACTTGATCAATACCCTCAGCCAAACAGGTGGTCATCTGGCTTCAAACCTGGGCAGTGTTGAATTTACAGTAGCCCTGCACTTTGTTTTCGATTCACCCACCGACAAGTTCTGTTGGGATGTTGGGCACCAGACCTATGTGCATAAAATTCTCACTGGTCGTAAACAGAGCCTTGACAGCGTTAGAATGTATAACGGTCTCAGTGGCTTTCCTAAAATTGATGAGTCTGATCATGATCACTACAACACCGGCCACGCCGGTACAGCCATCAGTCAGGCCATGGCCGAGGCCGTGGCCCGTGACCTGAAGGTTGCTCAGGGCAAGGTTGCTAAACCTTACCAGTGCGTAGCTATTGTCGGTGATGCTTCTATTGTGGCCGGCATGTCGTTTGAAGCACTCAACCATGCAGGTCACACAAAGAACCCCTTTCTGGTATTACTTAATGATAATGAGATGAGCATCTCAGAAAATGTTGGCGCCATGAACTACACCATGGGCACCATAAGAAACATGAGCCTCTATAAACGGTGGAAGCAACGCTTCTTTCACTTTGCGCGCTGGCTGCCCATTCTGGGCCCCATTTTTGAACGGGTAGTCATTAAGTTCAAGCGCACCATGGAGTTTTTAATAACAGACCACCGCCTGTTTGAAGACCTGGGCTTTCGTTATGTAGGGCCCATTGATGGCCACAACGTTCTCAAGCTGGTTGACATGCTTGAACGGGTCAAGGTGGTCGACAAACCCACCATGCTGCACATCGTAACATGCAAGGGTAAGGGTTACAAGCCAGCCGAAGCAGACCCTGTGCGCTATCATGGCGTAAAGCCGTTTGAGCAGGCCACAGGCAAAATGAGCTCAAGCGCAGACAAATGCAGCTTCAGCAAATTTGTGGGTGCCGGCCTGTCAACCCTGGCCGATAACAATGCAGATGTGGTGGCGATCACACCTGCCATGATCGAGGGTTCTGGTCTGGTTGAGTTTACCAATAAACACCCAGATAGAATCTTTGATGCCGGTATTGCAGAGCAGCATGCCACTACTTTTGCCGGGGGCCTGGCTAAAGCCGGCAGCGTACCTTTTCTATGTATTTATTCGACCTTTTTACAGCGGGGCTATGATTCGTTGATTCATGATGTGGCCTTGATGAACCTGCCGGTGCGTATGGTGCTTGATCGAGCTGGCTGCGTTGGTGGTGATGGTGAAACACACCAGGGCCTTTATGACATTGCTTTTATGAGTTGTATTCCCAACCTGCGAATGTTAAGTGCTGCCACCCCGCTTGAACTGCTCTACATGCTCAGTTTCATGGCCGAATACGACAAGCACCCTATCTCGGTTAGAATTCCCAAAAAAGATTTTAAAAAGCAGGTAATCGAAGAATGGCGCAAATCAGGGGCCTCTTACCCTGCTGATTGGTCACCCTTCAAAGCTGAAATCGTGGCCCGGGGCAAAGATGCGGTTATTTTCACCGAGGGTACCATGATGCACAATGCCATGCAGGCCCGCGAGATTCTCGAGCAGAAAGGTATAAGCCTTGAAGTGGTTTCCCTGAAGAGTCTGCGGCCCCTTGATGAGCAGACCATCAGAGAAGTAGCCGCAGGCAAAGATGTTATCTTCACTTTAGAAAACCATACCATGAAGGGTGGCGTCGGTGATCAGATCTACCGCCTGCTTGGTCAAGAGCTCATGAATAAACACTATGGCGCTATCGCCTACCCCGATGTGGCGGTTCAGCATGGCAGCATTGGTGAACTAGAAAAAGAACACGGCCTTGATGGGCTCTCAATAGCCATGGCGATTAAAAAGGCAACGGCCCAGGTAGCGAAGGGCATTACTGAGCACCCTTCTGCTTTTACAGCCTGATCAATGCTGCTGCACTGATTCATTCAGCTCAGTAAACATTCTCAAATATTCATCGAGAGATAATTGGTCTGGCCGTTTATTCAGCAGCTCAGAATCGTATTCTTTATTCTTAATAAGCCCGGCCCATTTTAAACCTGTTTCGCTTTTCTGAAAGTGCGGGTTACGCAGCAGGCAGTTGCGCATACTTTTTCTTTTGCCCCAGAATGAGCCACGCAGCAACAACTCAAAGCCTGCGATATCTTTCACCCTGGGCTCTCGTCGCCAGCTCATAAAGGCAGCATCAACTTCTGGTATGGGGTAGAAGCTGTTTCTTGAAAGTTTATTTAACAGCTTCAGCTCGCCAGTGGCCGCCAAAAAAAGGGCCAGTGAATTGCCTTTACCGGCGGCAATGCGTTTGGCCATGTCATACTGCAGACCGAAAATAAACACGTCGACAAACAGAAGTTCGAGCACCACCCTCTGCAATATGGGGGTCGTTATATAGAACGGAAGATTACCCACAATGGCCCTGGCGCCGGTCTGCTGCAACTCTTCTGTTGAAACCTCAAGAAAGTCACCCTGCTCTAAACTGAAGTCTGCTTCAGCAAAGTGCTCTTTAAGATAGGCGCTCAGGCCCCGGTCTTTTTCATAGGCAATTACCTGTTTGCCCAGCTCTAACATATAGCCGGTCATGGCGCCAAGGCCTGGGCCAATCTCGATTATTTTTTCAAAGCCTGCGATTTCAGCTTCTATTTTGTTCAGCGATGAAGTATTAACCAGAAAGTTCTGCCCCAGACTCTTGCGTGCAGCAAGGCCCAGTTCTTCAAGCAGCTTGCGGGGGTTGTTCAAATTACAGCAGGTTTTTCATCTGGGCCAGACGCCCACGCAGGCGCATAATGGCCTTGGTATGAAGCTGTGATACACGTGATTCAGTAACTTCAAGAACTTCACCGATCTCTTTCAGGGTAAGATCTTCGTAGTAATACAGAACAACGACTTTCTTCTCACGATCAGGAAGTTTTTTAATGGCTTCGACAATATGGTCTTTAATCTCTTCTCGTTCGACCATTACGTCGGGGTTCATGTTGGTAGGGCTCTCAATAGTTTCAATGAATGACAGCTCATCTGAGTCTTCGCTGCCCTGCCAGATATCATTCAGAGAAACAAGGCTGGTACCTGAGATCTTAGAAACAAGCAGATGAAATTCTTCAAGACT
>CAZHLC010000392.1:0-4813 GCA_964532545.1 uncultured Leptospiraceae bacterium
GGTAACTTTATTTGAAAAAATGCTCATCACTGTATCTTTGGCATCGCTGCGATTTTTGAGAGAACAAATTACATATGAGCCGCCCATGGCTGAGCCCAGAAGATTAGCGGCCCCACAGTATCGCATTTTATCTATGTTGGTCACGGTGGTCTGTGCATTGTTTGAGATAACCAGGGCAGTGGGCCTCGCGTGACTCATCATTATATTTGCCAGAGGTAAACCGCTCTGATCAGAGAGGGTTGCTGTTTTGAGCAGTTGCGCCTCATAATCGATAATCTGCGAGCTGCCACTGTTTTTCAGCAGCTGGTTATTTGAGGTAACGCTTTTAATCTCAACGGGCAGGTTATATTCAACATCTTCAGACCCAAAAAGGTTAAAGCCCGCCCGCCCGGTGAGCAGCTGAACCCAGCGTTTACTGGCGATGCGCCGGTTTTTCTGGAAATTAAACAGCGATGTCAGGGTATAATCTTGAATAACAACCCTGGTTGCTACCCGGTGAAAAGGAAAATCAACGAGGCCTTCATCGACAATTATGGTATCTGCTTTCTGTTCAGCAACGTAAATTAACCAGCGAAAGCGCTTCTGTTGTTTACGCAGGGCAAACAGTTTTTTCAGTTCTTCACTGGTTTTAGATGCAGACTTTGACTCTGGCCCTTTGTCAGGCTGATTTGCCTTGTCTTTATCTTTAACAGTCTTTTGATTTTTCTCTTTCTTCTTTTTGCTGAGTAACTCTTTGATTCGCAGGTCGGTTTCAGTCATTCTACTTGAAATCTTCTTCACAAAGTCTTGGTCATCTTGCAGACCTTTTGCGGCTTCGCTGATATCTGCGTCTTTCACACGAAATGATTTAAACTTGATATCTTCAGAGTCTTTTTTCTTAGACCAGAACTGATAGCCTGTAAGAGTTTTTCTGATAAAAACAAAAGAGTAGGGTAACTTTTTTATACTCGCAAGACCCGGGCTTTTGTTGAGCATCAACCTGGCAGCTCTCTTCAGACCGGGGGTCTTAAGCAACTGTTTTTCAATTTCAGTTATGCCCGCGCCAAGGTTGGTGAGCTCTTGCTGCGCCGGTTCTAACTCAAATGGGTTTGCCCTTCTGAAGCGCAGAGCCGATATTCTTTTTTTTACATCAGATTGGGCCCGGCGCAATCTCAGCAATAAACCGAGGTTTTTTAAAAATGCAGCTTTTGTTTTGTTGGCCGTCGGGGTAGCAAGATCGAGTTTATCGGTAATTAACGGAAAGCTGGTTTGCTGGCGAAAGCGGTTGGCTAGAACCAGAGCGCGGCCTGTGTTTTTGTCTCGCAACTGCTGTTCAATGGCCTTATCTGAGGCCATTCTGAACCAGCCTGGTTTTTCACGGGCGAGGGCATTGTTATTTGCAAAGATTTTCATGGCCCGGCTTATATGGCTGTCTGCACTTTTGGCCATAGCTGTTTTAATCTGAAACAATCTGAGATTGGTAATCAGCTCTAGCTTTTCTGCTCTGAATTCACGGGCCTTGTCATTGGCTGCACTGGTAAGTGAGTCTGCCCCCTTTTTTATGCCCTGGTCATTTGAACCAACGCTCCATATGTACATGTTCTGATAGGTTTTGGCTTTGTTAATGTCGACAATAAGCCGGGCACTGCGTGAAGCCACGGTATTTAAAAGTTTTATCTTTTTATTGGCAGCCCTGGCATCTGTGGGGTCTACAAGCTCACCGTCGTAGGATTTTTTCGCTCTTTGATAGTCATCATAGATTGTTTTGCGTTTGGCAATGTAACTATCGAAGCTCTCTTCTACTGGTTTCTCATCAGTTTGCTGTTTCAGTTGGGTCAGGTAAGTATTGAAGGTACCTTGATAGATTGAAATTGGAAAGGTTTCTTTTCGTGCCTGAAATTCAATGAGTTGGCGGGCACGGGGGGTTAAAGAGCCTAAACCTGACTTTTCGAGAACCTCTTCACGGTTTTTGATTTGCCAAATGATGTAGTCAAGCTCAAACTTAATGAGGCGATCACGCTCATCTTCGATAAACTGCCGCTTCTCTGCGATACTACTTTCTTCATTCTCAATCTGAAAACAGGCTATGGCCAGCATATTCTTGTGAGCTCGCGTTCTAGCCACCAGGTTGCCTTCATCATCAGCCTGTTCGATGGCCTTCTCATAGGCAGCCCGTGCTGCCACATGGTCTCTCAGATAATAGTTCATGGCACCCAGTCGCATGTAGGCCGAAAGCAGGGTTTCTTTGCCATGCTTTGAATCATCTTCTTCAGCGTATTCGACCAGTTTATTCAGGGCCTGTACCCCTTGATAGAAGTTGTCCTGCCTATAGTGAACTTTTGCTTTCAATGAATAAAGGTATTGCCAGCGGTTCACCGTAGGTAATGGAAAGGCCAGGTGGTTTTCACCAACAAAAACATCATCATAGTGCATTTTATAGGCCCAGCCTATCATAGTGGTGATGATGGCACTGATAGGCGCAAACTCGCGGCCCAGAATCTCATATTTAAAACGTATGGGAAAGCGCGGCGGTTCAATCTCTTTCTCTTCTTGCAGTAGATTTTCGGCTTCAAACAGGTGGCTCAGGGCTTTTTCATAGTCTTTCAGTTTAAAGTTGAGGCGGCCCAGTTCAAGGTGAATAAAAGAACGGTCTTTTTTAACACCTGCAATTTTCTGTTCGGTGATAACTTGCTGATAGTTCTGCCGGGCCAGTCTGGTCTGGCCTGCATTTGAAGCAGCCAGGGCAACATAGCGGTAAATCTTTTCACGCCGCTGCTGGTTTAGTTTCAAGTCATGGCCCGCCTGCAAGGGGGCCAGAATGTCATATAGCTTCTGGGTTTTTGTCAGGTTGGCAAGTGCCCGCTGGTCATCACCAACGAAATAAAGAGATTTACCATAATGAAAATAGAAGTTAGCTTCTTGAACTTTATTTGAAAATGAAAAACCAGACCCCAGACGGTCTGCTACATACTGATAATTTTCTTCAGCCTTGGCATAATTGTTCAGCAAGAAGTAATTATTTGCCATGTTCAGGTGAAAACTTGATAGAATTTTGGGGGATATTTTATCGCGAAACAGACTGATGCTGCGCTGGTATATTCGTATATTTTCTTCGAACAGGTATTCAGGAAAGTACTTATCGTACAGCGATGAGAACTCATCTTTATCGCGGGTGCGGTCGGCCTCATCGCGTATGATGTCGCGTTTCTCATCGATGAACTGATACATCCATCCCATCATTACATATGAATCAGCAAAATATGGGTCTGCAAAGAATGACCATTGAAAATCTTCTTCAGCTTTCTTCAGCTTCTTAAAAACCTCTTCTTTCTGTGAGCGCGATATCTCTTTATCACCGTAAATATTGTGCAGTTGAAGACCATACTGTGAATCTAATGATGCCCGCCCGAAAATGAAAGCATTGTTCAGATACTTGCGGGCAAAGTTCATATTATCATTGTAGAAATTTTCTAGTTCTTCGATACGTTTTCGATTGATGGTTTTATTGATACGGCCGCGCCCGCGAACTTTTCTATTTATTGTCGATTCTTTAACGGTGCCCAGCACCATGTTGTTCAAGTCAACAATGGTGTTGATTGAGCGCCGGCTGACCGCACTCTGTTCGATTCGTTGCGCATATAGCTGCAGATATACCTTAAGTAGAAATTTGTATTGGGCCAGGGCTGTATCAATATCGTTTCGTCTTCTAGCGAGATCTGTTCTTGCTTCATAGAAGGCAAGGGTGCGATCGGTGAGTTGCCTGACCCCGTCATAGGCATACTCTGGTTTGTATTTACCCAGTGCCTCAATATATGCAGCAAAGGCCTTTTCTGGCTGGTTGCGTATTTCAAAAAGATTGCCTTCAATTTTCTGCTGCATAAACTGCCAGAAACTGTTTGGTGGCGCAAGTTTTGCAGCCGGGCCCAGGGCACTTTCAGCTTTTTTCACATTGCGAACATTGGCATTGTGTTCAGCCTCGGCAAGACCTGAGGTATAAACAAGGTCAGCAAGAGGGGGCTGTTCGCGCTGAAGAATAGAGTTTACCAGGCGAGACTGTTTTTTTTCAAACTTATTAAGAAAGAAATTAAAGATGTACCGCCGGGCCTTCTCGCGGGTTCGATGGCTGTTTACCATAGCCTTCCATTTTTGCAGCCTTATCTGATTTTCAAGTGTATTCTGCTGCTTTACCAGAGTTTTGTCTGGTTTGGGCCCTTTCTGTTTCAGGCCCCAGCTTTTGCGCAGCGCTTTTTTAAAACCGCTTGATAAAACCTTAACCCCGGCAATCTGCTCGGCACTTTTCAGCTCATAGGGATAACGGTCTGCATTGAGAATGAACAGTATTTCTCTTGAAACATCAAGTTCAAGTTTTGCCTTGCCCAGCTTCAAAAAAATATCTGAGGTGCGAAAATATTCTGGCTGCTCTCTGAAAATGCGCTGATAAAGCGCCTCTGCCCGGCTGGTCTTCTTTGCGTCAAGGTAAATGTTGCCCAGACGTTCGATCAAATAACTTTTGATACTCTGATAGCGAAAGACTTCAAAGGCCTTGCCTTCATCAAGTATCTTCTGTTCGGCCTCTGTGGGTTTATAGTTCTTCCATGCACTGATGGGTTTGTTGGTTATGGTTTCACCTGTCTCTGTGGTTGTTGTGGTGACGATATCGGGTTGGGTAAACAGGTTTGGCCGGTACGATTGCAGATAGTACTTTTTTCTGAGGCTGTCTTTAATCGGGCGATAAACTTTAAAAAGCCGGCTATAGCTCTTTATTATTTTTTTTAGATAATCAGTTTCGCTGTCACTCTCAAATAAGGGCTTATAGTTTTCTTCTTTTTTCTTT
>CAZHLC010000393.1:0-4807 GCA_964532545.1 uncultured Leptospiraceae bacterium
CTGAAGAGCTGCGCGATAACGATGAAAAGTTTCAGCTTGAACGTGATTTTGTGGGTGATATTCAGAAAGGCATTCTGCCCAGCACTGTGCCATGGCGCGACTTGAGCTTCTCGGTTTTTTATGCACCGAAAGAGAAAGTATCAGGTGATTACTATGATATATTTCCCTATGAAGATAAACTGTATTTACTGATGGCCGACATTTCAGGCCATGGGGTGCCGGCGGCCCTGGTCACCATGCTGGCCAAACAGATTTTCTCAGACCTGGCAGATAAAAAATACAGCCCTGTTGAAATCTTTAATGAGGCCAATGCGCAGATTTTTGATCGTATCAAAACACAAGAGTACCTGACCGCCTTTCTTTTGACCATCGACAAAGATTACAAAATCAATTTCAGCAATGCCGGCCACTGCCATTCTCTGCTGTTCAATAGAGAGACCAGCCTGTGGGAGCGCTTAGACACCGACGGTACCGTTGTTGGCCTTGTGAATGAAAAAGATGTACACTTTGAAAGCAAGATGACCGAGCTGCGCCGGGGCGATCGCATTGTGCTTTACACCGATGGCTTAACTGACCTTGAAAATGCGAATCGTGAAAAGTTTGGCACCGACCGCCTCGAAGGTGTTCTGAAAGAAACCCAGAATAGACCAGTAGATGATATTTTAAAACTTCTACAGAATGAGATCGATAACTTCAGGCAAAACCGCCCAGCGCCAGATGACATCACGATTCTTGTCTGCGAGCGCCGCTGATCAATGAAATCAGCGATTGGGTTTTACATCACATCAAGTGGCTGGGGTGGCCTTGAAATGAATGTACTCAAACTGGCCAGACTGCTGGCTGCCAATGAGTGGCCCATCGTTCTTTTTTCTTCTTCGGGCACCCGGCTCAGCCTTGAAGCCCGCGAGCTCGATATTGAACAGCTTGAGGTTGAGACCCAGCGCAAGTACTTTGACTTCAGACGGGCCCGGCACCTGGCACGTTTGATGAAACAGAAGAATATCAGCACCCTGTTGAGCTTTGATAATCGCGACGCCAACCTGCTCTTTCTGGTTAAACGATTTTATCACCGCCAATTAAAGTGGATATATCAACAGCATATGCAGATTGGGGTAAAGAAAAAAGATCTATTGCATCGGGCCACCTATAAGCAGATTGACCTGTGGGTAAGCCCCCTGAACTTTCTTAAAGATAACGTTGTGCAGAACACCCATGTATCCCCTGAAAAAATAAAAGTAATACCCCTGGGGCTTGACACAGACCATTTTACTGGCTATAAAGAAACGAAAGCCAGCGCCCGCAAGCTGCTTGAGATAGACAGTGAGCGAATGCTACTGGGTATCGCAGGCCGCATCAGCGAAAAAAAAGGGCAGCTCTTTTTACTAGAAGCGTTCAACCGCCTTATCGAACAGGGGGTTGAAGTAGACCTGGTGATTATGGGTCAACCAACCATCAATGAAACTGAATCACAAATATATTACGAGAAGCTGCAGAACCGTATAGCAGACTTGAACCTTCAGAGCCGGGTCTTCATGCTGCCCTATCAGAATGATGTGCGCCCCTTCTATGCCGCCATAGATGTGTTTGTGCTGGCTTCAACCGGTGAAACCTATGGCATGGTAACCATCGAGGCCATGTTGAGTGAATGTATCATTGTCGCAACCCAGAGCGGTGGCACACCCGAGATTCTACAGTATGGCGAACTTGGTCTGCTTTATAAACCGGGCGAGCAGCGTGAACTGGTCAAACTTATTAAATTCATCTGTGCTAATTCAGAAAAGAGCCAGGCCATGGCAGAAAAGGCCCGCGAAAATGCGATAGAGCGTTTTTCGCTACAGGCCGAAGTTTCAGAAATTGAAAAGCTTCTTTAAGCCTATTCTTGTCAGCCTGCCTCAAAGCTGAAGCCTGGTTTATGGCATTACAATGTGGCATCGTTGGCCTGCCAAACGTAGGCAAATCAACGATCTTTAACGCACTGACTAAAACTCACGGGGCCGAGGCCGCCAATTACCCCTTCTGTACTATAGACCCCAATGTGGGTGTGGTTGAAGTGCCTGACCCCCGCTTTGATAAACTGGTCGAGCTGGTGCAGCCTAAGAAGAGTATTCCTGCGTCGGTTGAGTTTGTTGACATTGCCGGCCTGGTAGAGGGCGCCTCTAAAGGTGAAGGTCTCGGCAATAAGTTTCTGTCTCACATCAGACAGGTTGATGCCATTCTGCACATTGTACGCTGCTTCGATGATGAAGAGATTACCCATGTGTCAGGCAGCATTGAGCCCCAGCGCGACGTTGAGGTTATTGAACTTGAGCTTATTCTGGCCGACCTTGAACAGGTTGAGAAGGCCCTGCCCGGTCTGCAGAAGAAAACCAAGGGCGGTGATAAAGAGGCCATCAAAAAGGTTGAGGTTCTTGAGAAACTGCAGCCGGTTCTTTCTGAGGGCAAACCCGCAAGTGCTGCCGGCCTCACCGATGATGAGAGGGCCATCATTAAAGAAATGGCCATGCTCTCACTCAAGCCGGTGCTTTTTATCGGTAATATTGAAGAAGACAACATCGCATCACCAGAGAGTAACCAAGCTTTTACCAAATTACAGAAGATTGCAGCCGAACGTGAAGCCATGGCCATACCGGTTTCTGGCAAAATAGAAGCAGAGCTGACCCAGCTTTCGTCTGATGAAGAGAAGGCCTTTCTTGAAGACCTGGGCCTTACCGAACCCGGCTTAAACCGGGTCATTCGCGAAGCTTACCAGCTTCTGGGTTACCGCACCTATTTCACAGCCGGCGAAGTCGAAGTACGGGCGTGGAACATCACCCAGGGCATGACTGCCCCCCAGGCCGCAGGTGTAATTCATACTGATTTCGAAAAAGGTTTCATCAGAGCCGAGGTCACCTCATACGATGATTTCGATGAATATGGCAGCCTGAAAAAAGCGCAAGAAGCAGGCAAAATGCGTCTCGAAGGTAAAGAATATGTTGTTCAAGACGGCGACGTAATGTATTTTAGGTTCAATGTCTGACATCGAACAACTGCGCAAAACCAAAATCATTTGTACCATAGGCCCGGCCACCTCAGACATTGAGCAACTGCGTAAACTTTTTGCGGCCGGTATGAATATTGCAAGGCTGAACATGTCTCATGGTACCCACAGCCAGGCCGAGGCTATCATTAAAAATATCAAAACCCTCAACAAATCAGCCACCCGCCCGGTGGCCATTCTGCTTGATACTCAGGGCCCTGAAATTCGCACCGGTGATGTCGACCAGAACATTCACCTGAAAGTGGGTGAAGAGATCGAAATTACCGTGCGTGATCAAGATGTAGAAAACAAAAGCACGATCTTCGTAAATTACCGTGACCTCATCAAAGACCTTAACCCCGGTGACCGGGTAACCGTCGATAACGGCCTGATCAACCTTGATGTGATTGAAAAATCAGAATATGGCCTCAAATGCCGGGTGGTTGATGGTGGTCTGCTTAAATCAAGACGGCATATCAATCTACCCGGGGTAAGGGTGAATCTACCGTCAATAACTCCAAAAGATGAAAAAGATATTCTCTTTGGGCTGTCGCAAGATGTTGACTTTATTGCTCTGTCATTTGTAAGAACAGCCGCCGATATCGATGAATGTAAACGTATCATTCAGCGCCACAATGGCCATGCCCAGGTTATCGCTAAAATCGAAGATCACCTGGGCTCAGAAAATTATAGAGAAATCGCAGCCAGTGCTGCGGGTTTAATGATCGCCCGGGGTGATCTGGGGGTTGAAGTTCCTATTGAAGATCTGCCCATTATACAGCGCCGTATCATCAAAGAATGTGGTGAGCAGGGCAAGAAGTGTATCATCGCTACTCACCTGCTTGAGTCAATGATTGAGAATCCCTTTCCTACCCGGGCTGAGGTAACTGATGTGGCTAACGGGGTTTATGAAGAAGCCGATGCTTTGATGCTCTCTGGTGAAACCTCTGTGGGTAAGTATCCCATAAAGGCCGTTGAATTTATGCATCGTATCTGTCTGCGCATCGAACGTTCAGGTGGTCTGCACTGGGCCCGTAACCGCCAGGTAACCGGCGTCAAACCGAAGCTGGCCAGCGCTGCGACTGAGCTCGCTGACAACCTCAAGGCCGACGGTATGATCGTCATTACCCGCCGCGGGGTGATGGCCGACACGGTGAGCTCGTTTCATCCGAAGTTTTCACCAATCTTTGCTTTTACCAACATGTCAACAGTCAGGCGCAAGATGCTGCTCTACCGCGGGGTCTACCCTTTCAGAATAGATTTTTCAAAAGACCCAGAGAAAACCATTCAGAACGCTTTTAATATTCTGTTGAAACGCAAAATACTTCCCATAAATTCTACCGTAGTAGTGGTATCAGATATTCTGGCCGGTGAAAACCTGGTAGATGCCATTCAGGTACGCAGACTTGAAGAAGTAAAACCCCTGGGGGTCAAAGACAAATGAAAATTTACACAAAAGGTGGCGACACCGGCCAGACGGCCCTCTTCGGTGGTGGCAAGGTTGCCAAACATCATCTGAGGGTTATGGCCTATGGTGACGTTGATGAAACCAACAGTGCCATTGGCCTTGGCCTCGCCTTGTTAAAAAAAGATGATGCCGGCCTGGCCGCCCAGCTCGAAGAAATTATCGGGCCCATTCAGAACCGCCTGTTTGATACCGGTGCCGAGCTGGCCGTAGGCGATGAAAGTTTCTTAGACAAACTGGGTCGCACTATCAGCGAAGATGATATTACCTTTCTTGAACAACATATCGATAAGTTTGAAGAAGAGCTCAGCCCTTTGAAAACCTTT
>CAZHLC010000394.1:0-4807 GCA_964532545.1 uncultured Leptospiraceae bacterium
TAACTCTGCTGCTACTTGTAGCAATCTATGACCGATTTCTCGATAAAGAGATCTTTGCTTTGATTTTTATCTTTGTAAACCTGGTTGCACACAGCTGTTTCGTGCTTCTTTCTCTGGCTGCTCAGCATATCGCCGGTTTGGCCATCTTTGCTGGCCTGATGCTCGCTGCTGATCTGGTTAAGCTGGTTTCTATCAAACTATATGATATGAAGGTGAGAGATATACCTCAAAGCGTTTTATATCTTTTGACAGCAGTTTTTATTATATGCGATGCGCTTATGCTGTTGCCAGTGCTCATTTCGTTATGGCTGTTAAATCTCGTTGCAAATGCTGGGCAAAAAGTCACCCTGTCATAGTCACCTTATGTATTCAGCGAAAAAAATAATGACCTGGGTTATATTGTTGTGTTCGATCTTGCCGGCAAATTCTTGTAGCAAATCAAAGGCAGAAATTGAAGTCACCAGAGGTTTGTACAATAACCTGAAGCGCTTATATGAAGCCCGGCTCAAAAGCTATAATAAAAATCTGAAGGCCATTGCCCACAGAGCTAATAAAATTTCTCTGAACTATAGAAGCAACTCTATCAAAGCCGCTAGCAGAATCAAATTCAAATCAACCGGGGCCCTTGGCGATGCCAGGGCTAAGTCACCCAATCTTGCCCTGGCTTATCCGTTTCAGTTTGTGCGATCTTATGATATTAAAGTTAAAGAGGGCGAACCCTATGAGTTTCAAGATGATTATCTTGATGTAGAAAGCGTTATAGATCTCTGTCTTATTCTCAGTGCTATCGATGACAAAGAAAGATATCAAACAATGTTAGAAACATATACTGTCGATTCTCAACTCAATTATTTTGAAAATATTCGGTACGTTGGGCTGGTTCGGCCCTTGAGTTTGACCTGGCCTGAGGTTGCCCAACCCGGTTATTACCGGGCACAGGTGCTGGTTTTTGATTTGAAAACGACCAGATTGCTGGGGGGCTTTTTTTTTACTGCGAAAGATACTGTTAAAGAACGTGAACAAGTTGGCAGCACAGACCTGTTTATTGAGTTCAATCATAAGATTGAAGACAGTTTCACGAAACAACTCAAGAGAAGAGCTGGTGCGGTCATTTACCGCCGCATTGATGATCTCTGAATAAAAATCTTAGAGAGTTACACCTTGAAGTACTTTTTTGTAATTATCACAATTATTCTCTCACTGGCTCAGAGTCAATGTTTTAAGTCAGATAAAGACCAGCAGCTCACCTTGAAGCTTTATGAAGAATTGCTGAAGCAATACGGTGAGAAACTTGCTGCCTTTAACAAAAACCTCAAAACTATCGGCCAGAAAGCAAACCGAATGAGCTACAACCAGAACAAACAGATGCAAGCTGGTGAAACTGAGTTTAGCTTTTCTGGCAAAACCATCAATACGGCTTTAATGTATGCCCATGATTTCAAAAGATATTATAACATCAGATTGAAAGTAAAGCTAAATGGTGAATCAGAAGATGATGTGGCTAGTATTCACAGGCCAGTAGATCTCGGTCTCATTTTGCGGGCCAGCAACAGCCAGTATTTCTTTGAAACCCTGGTGAATGAATTTGATATTAATGAGCAACTGCCACACTTTAAAACCCTGAACTTTGTCGCGGTGATCAGACCTCTAGAGCTGGTTTGGCCCGATATGGGCGAAGAAGGTTATTACAAGGCACAAATACTGATATATGACCTGAAAAACGGTGAATTAGTTAAGGCTTTCGTTTTTGAAACCTCAAGCCCGGTATTACCCGAGGGGTATGAGCAGTATTTACAAAGACTAGAGTTTTTTAGAAAGCATCTTAGCACAGCCCTGGTAGCAGAGTTGAAGAAGAGAACTTGAGAGAATAAGCGTGCTGTCAGCAGAGACAATTTCAAGCAGGTATTAAACCGAATGAACGCAACAAGAACCGCCGATTACTTTATTGAGCAACTGAATCTACAAGAACACCCCGAAGGCGGCTACTACGCCGAAACCTACCGGGCCAGTGAGAAGTTCGGGGCTGAGGCTTTGCCTGCACGTTTCGGCGGTGAACGCGATCTGGCTACCCTGATCTATTTTCTACTGAAAGAAAAGCAGCTGAACCGCCTGCATCGTATTAAATCAGATGAGGCCTGGCATTTTTACTACGGGCAAACCTGCTATATTCATGTGGTTCGTACTGACGGAAGTTATGAACGGGCCAGTCTGGGTCTAGACCTCGAAAACGGTGAGACTATTCAATACATCGTACCCGCCGGGGCCTGGTTCTGTGCTGAGGTGCCAAAGGGCTTTGCCCTGGTAGGTTGTGGTGTGGCCCCGGGCTTTGACTTTGCTGATCTTGAGATGGCTGACGGTTCTCTGGTAGAAAGATTTCCCCAGCATAAAGAGTTGCTAAAGCGGCTAATCTAAGAATGAGATTGTTGAAGGTGGTCGAGGGCAATGCGACATCATGAAGACTTTCAGAATTCTCTGCTTCTTTATCTGTTTTCAGGCCATCTGGCCGGCTACTAACCTTACAACACGCCAGGCTCTGCTCTTAAATGCCGAGCCGCTCTGGTAGAAGAGTACAACGCCAGGCTGCTACGCCTCCAGATCATCAGGCAGAAAAAGCCAGGGTTTGGTTTTGTCGATCTATACATGGCGAATGGCCCTGATACTGCTATAACCATGCTGGGAGAATTTCCCATCAGCGACCATGTTGGTATTCTGGCGGGTACCCAGGCCTTTGGTCTGCTGCAGTTTGATTATGATGAAGCAGGTCTCTCTGGCAGTGCCGAGACTGGTTCAACCATTCTACTTGATGACTACAGCGTCGCACCGAAGCGAGATGGCCACCAGCAGAGCTGAAAAGAATAACCCTATCATGGCTGCACCGATGAAAATCAGACCCTATAATGCGGCCTGTTTATCTGATTCAGCTACGGCCTGTACAGCAGCAAAAAAATTTCCCCTCTTGCGAGGGGGTTGCACAGGTATGCAGTTTTTCAGAGAGCGAGGTTGAATGGGTGAGAACCCATGGGTAGTTGTTAAATGGGATATTTTTATGGGTTCATACTGTTTATGAGCTTGCCACTCTCGAGAATGCGCCAAAAAAGTAAGTTCCTCATGAAAAAGTGTAAAGAAGAGGTTATTGACAGCCCCGCTCTGCTTCAAAGCGTCACGTGTGAGAATTACTGGCCTTCTGGTTGTTTTGCTACTGCTCAACTGTGGTGCGCCGAAGCCGGCCCTTGTTAAAAAGAAAAAACCCATGGCTGACAATATGCTGCTGCTGAGTCTTTACTCGCGCGGTGGCTTCAAAAACGCTTACACCAAACCAGCCGATTATGAGCTCAGTCGCATGCAGAAGGCCAAGCTTGAGGTACTCGAAAACAGCGACCTGCCTTTTCAGCGGCTTTGTGGTGATCTGCGGCTTAAGCTGAAGGGGCTTTTTAAAAACCTGCAGCTACCAACCCGTGAACCCCCTGGCGATGCGATTTTACCTTATTCAGAAACAGAGGTTTGTGACGGAACCAGCTTCAAGAAAATTCCGTCTAAGAAAGTAGATACCCAGGGTAGCGATGTTCTGCTGGTTGATTTTCATCTGGGTTACCAGTTGGTGAATATAACCGAAAACGATGTGGTAATCAAAATGAGATTTGCAATGAACCTGCAGGTCTTCGACCCAGAAGGCACTCTGTTGATCTCAAATGCGCGCACCACCGATATGCGCGAATGGAAGCTTTTCGTGAGTAAAAATGAAGTGCATATTGTGACTGATGAAAAAATCAACGAACGCGCCGTTGTGCGCGAGTTAAATGCTTTGTTTGATGAGGCAGTTCTCTACTATAACCAGAAAATTAATGAAAAAGCGCTCAAAAACTGATTTTTTACTCTGTATCGCAGTAATACTTTGCCTTTCTCAATGTTTTCGTATAGGTGATGAGCAGACCTCTGACGTCTGTGTTTCAGAAGCCTCAAGTCGCACTATTACTTATGAGGCCGATGTGCAGGCCATTATGTCGGCCGACTGCCTGCAGTGTCACAGCAACCCGGCAACCCAGGGGGCCTCACAACCTCTAACAACTTTTGCAGAAGTTAACAACCAGTACGCTACCATAAAGGATTATATCAGTCGCCCGGCCGGCGATTCAAAGCACATGCCCGTGGGCTACTCGCTTGAAGAATGTGAAATTTTTCAAATCATCAAATACGAAACTGACGGATTTTTAGAAAACTGAGATGAACAGCTTTGGGGGGCAAGTCACGGCCTGGCTGCTGCTGGGGGCCACTTCACTTTACGGGCTGCCCCAGTATACGGCCCGCTCTGGGCGCATCTGTGACAACTGCCATGCGACCCCATTTGAATACGAGAAACAAAAGGGGTGGAAAGACCCGGTGTTATCGAAGCGTAAATGTAATCTCTCATGTTCGACCTGCCATGTCGATGCTGGTGGTGGCGGGCTACGGAGGGTGAGCGGCCGCTACTACGGTGATTCGACCCTGCCCATAGTTAACGCTGAGCAACGCCCCTACTGGGATAGCAAACGTAATCTGATCAACTGGTTCAGCTCAGAGAAAAAAATTAAAAAGATCAGCGTTAAAAGGCGTATTCGCCGCAAACGTGATAAAAAGAAAAAGAAACGCAGAGGCAGAAAAAAACCTGAACGTTATCAGACACACAAGACCCCACCCGTATATACCCTTGAAGACCCCATGGTGCTGGGCCGGGCCATTGCGCCCAGCCGCAGTGACACCTATGCACCGCAGTTTGGTCTCTATGGTAATCTGAATGCCGACCCCTTCTTATCAGTGGGGGGAAACTTAC
>CAZHLC010000395.1:0-4803 GCA_964532545.1 uncultured Leptospiraceae bacterium
CGGGTAGTTTTCTGCCCACTTTTAAGCCACAGGTTGCCAAGGCGCTCAAAGTCTTTATGGTGCGCGCCCACAGCTTTGATAAGCTGGCGCACTTTGTTAAAGCGGTTGTTATCAATTGCTGAGGTGTATTTACTGGTGATCTCACGGGCCGCATCAATATGAATGCGCCAACCATGTATAAGCTCAGGCAATTGCTCTTTCGACCTCTTATCTGGCCTCATTGGCAGATTCGACAAAAGCAAATGCTGATCTAGCCGATGCAGCTCAATCTGCTGGCTGACCTTTATGAGGGGTCTACCAATAAGTGACATTTCGCGCATCTCAGCCCTGATAGTCGAGAGAGCAAAAACCGCAAAAATTAATGCGCCTAGAACCATGATCATGCTCGAACCCGAGAGCAAGGCGACCTTTCGGCTGATTGACCAGTTAAGCATAGGCGATGTAGCTCTTTCAGGGTTGCTCTTGCAACTTTTTTTACTGACGGTCAAAAAAATGTTAGCGAAGTTTCAAGCCCTGCCGTCTATAATGGCACACCCTTTGAGGTTAGCTATATGAGTGAACACAGTCATTTCAATTCGTCGCAATCGCGATAGCCTCTTCTTCTATTAAAAGCAGGCCGCGGTTGCTCTGGCCGCGGCAAAAGTTCCGTAAAATCTATCACGCCGAAGCTATGTCTTCGGGGAACCTTTAATGGAAAGAACAATGACTCATGAAGAAGTGAAAGACATAATTGCGTGTCTGCCAAAGGGTAAGACCAGCTTTACCTATCACAAAGACAAGTATGCACTGTTTCTGCTGCAAGAATTCGTTGGCCCGGGCAAAAAGGTTTCGACCATCAAAACCTCGGCCTTTCGCAAGCTGCTGCAGAAACCTGCACTTACGCCGGTTATTCGAAGAGCCGGTGGGGGTGTACTGCACCCTGAACTTTTGAGTGATAACGCCCAGCAGAATGAACTGCAGTTTTTACTGACGGCCGGTGAATGGCAAGACTGGCAGACCAGTCTACGTGATCATAATCTGGTATTGCAGCTGAATTTTTCAACCCATGTGTACCAGGCGATTGCACAGTTGCTTGAGCGGTCTGAAGACCCCTTTTCATATTCGTGTCACCCCATTGCCCGCGAAGGCTACTTTACTCTGGCCTGGGCCCGACTAGATGTCGACCTGGCAACTGGTGAAGCGATTATTGAAGAAATTCAATCAGACTGGATGAAAGAAGTACGCTATTGCCGTGAACTGATGGCCGAACATGAACAGCCCTCAGAAAAATTAATGGGTGAGATTCGTGATGCCTATGACCTGTTCAAATGCGAAATCAATGATTTTGTCAATTTTATGCAGGCCCATATGCAGCCCCTTGAAAAGATATGGGCTGAAGCCATGCTGGCTGCGACTCTGTGGTTTTTGATCAAAGAGCTGGGGGTTCGTCGCATATTCTATCACGAATATGAAAGCTCAATCGCGGTGAAGCGGGTAGATGGTGGTGACCCACCCCGGTCGATCTATACCAATCTGCCGGCCCGCTTCTGCTTCGTACCGGTTAAGGCCCAGCCCCATTCTGTGGTGAGCTCTAAAAAGCGTCATATTCGCTGGCTGCTGAAGAATGAGCGGCTGAAATGGCAAATGCTTGATCTCAGCAATTAAGGCTACGGCCCCATGGGGCCGTAGTTTTCTTTCAGCCAGAATATGAGCCCCTCAGGGCTCATATTCTTTGAGAATTTTCTCGGTTTTGGCTGTCTGTACTCGATTCACAATCTTAAATGCTTCAGCGTCATCTCGAATGGTCTTCGACAGTGAAAAACAAGAACCCACGGTGAAGATAATTCCCATAAAGAGATAACCTTTAATCCAGTGGTCGGCATCGAGCGATAGAATACCAAGCACCGTCAAACCCAGCGAGAGCACAAAGGCTGCCCAGGTCTGAAAACGCCACTGGGGTGTATTTCGGGTGATTAAGCTATCTTTGTTCATATTTTCCTCCGGTTTGAGCCTGACAGGTTCAGGCATCAATTTCACCGTAATTTAGGCAGAGAAAGCCCCATAAATTCGGCGATTCTGCCAATTGATTACTCGATTTTAAGAAAAGAGGCTGATTTACTCAGGTTTGGCCCGATTCAGCAGCAGGCGCAGGGCAAAGAAACCCACCAGAAAGGTCTGAAGAGCCCAGAAAGGGGCATTGAGCTTCAGTTTACTGGCGAGGTAAAAGGCCAGGCTGGCCTCAAGAGCATGAAGAGCTACAAGCCCAAAAAATACGTACATGGCGATCTTAGCAAGCTCGGGGGGAAGTAACCCCCCAAAGGCAGCCACAGCTGCTGCGGCAAAACCGCTTAACACAAATACATAGGCAAAAAACGAAGGCTTCTGCATAGAATCTTTGGAATTCTTTGAGTCTCAACACAGCTTGCCTAGAACAAATAACAGGCGAGCGCTGAGAATCTGTATATATCTCTCAGAGTGTTTCGCATTGTTTTACTGATCATATCAGTTTATCTTCTCTTATTTGAGATCTTACTCTATGTACGCTGGCGCAAGCGCCTCGGGCATCGCAAATGGTATAAGTATGTGACCTGGCTGTACTGGCCATTTGTATTGCTGACCCAGATACCCCTGTGGATGTTTGCGATTTTCGGCCGCTCGGCCATGCACTTTGAAATCAGTGACCCATTTTTATCGGTGTACTATTTTTATCTTTCGTGGCAATATACTCTGGCGGTTTTTTTTCCTGTATATTTGGCTTTACTGGTTGGTGGGGCCACCCTGGGTTTTATTTTCATCTTCGGTAAGAAGTTACTGAAAAAGCACCCGGGTGATTTTACTCACACCACAGCTCTTTCGCGGCGCGATTTTTTTCGTAAGGCAGCGGCCGGGGTGCTTGATTCAGCACCGGCTATAATGACGGCCGGCGCCTTCACCGGCATGTTTCTGGGCTCGCGAGAGATTACTACCGATAAACTATCCCTTAAAATAAAGGGCCTGCACTCTGACCTTGCGGGTTTGCGCGTTGTACAATTGTCTGACATTCACATTGGTAGCTTGATTAACGAACAATATCTGCACTTCTGTTTTGATCTGATCAAACCTCTGAAACCAGACCTTGTTCTGGTCACCGGTGATATTATAGACAACAACAACTATTTTCTGAAAACTGCCGGCGAGTTTTTTCACAAAGTTGGCGGCGCGAAAAAGACCCAGATGTATGGTATACTTGGCAATCACGACTTCATTGACAACGGTGACGTTGCCGGCCGCACTCTTAACAGTGCCGGTTTACGCATCTTACGCAATGAAAGCCTGGTGTACCAGCGGGGCCGGGGCCGAATCAATCTGGCAGGCCTTGATTACCCTAACCCCCTACGACAGAAAAGATCGGTGCGTGCCAAAACAACACTGACTTATTTAAATCAGGCAAAGCAACAGATTAACCCCAGGTACCCCACAATTCTAATGAATCATCATCCTGAAGAGTTCAGTGAATTGAAAAAAGAGCCCATTGATCTGGTTTTAGCTGGCCACACTCATGGCGGCCAATTTCGTCTAAGCTCTGACCGAGATTCAAAGCTCTCTTTCGGCAGCATTGCCTACAAATACTACGTGGGCCACTATGAAGAAGGCAATTCGCAGCTTTACGTAAACCGTGGTCTGGGGCACTGGTTTCCCCTGAGAATTAACTGCCCCCCAGAGATCACTTTCTTCGAGCTGCTGCCGGCTTAAACCTCTTATGTGCGGTGTGCAGCAGCAGGCCCATTGCATGTTGACACATGTGACAGTTTTAAAAGTCTGTTAAATTATGAAGAATCTGCTACTGGCAATTTGCGCCCTGTTACTTTTTACTGAAATTAGTCTCGCAAAAAAGTGGGAACGTATTCGAAATGAAGAAGGCATTCAAGTCTATCGCCGCGAAGACCCCAACTCTAATATGTTTGAGTTCAAAGGCCAGGGCATGGTCTACGCAGATGCAGCACGTTTGATCACCCTGATGTCTGACATCAACCTGATGACCAAGTGGGTCGATGGCTGCAAGCGGGCCAAACTGTTAGAAAAGAATTATACCTCTGAATCATATAAAATGAACATTAATAAGTTCTATCTTACACTATATGGTGAAAACGCGGTACCCTGGCCCCTGCAGAATCGCGATTATGTTCTGAAAGGTAGAATTTCATACAATGCAAAACGTGATACTGCAGTGATCAACCTGCGCAACGTTAAACACCGAAAAATGCCAAAGCAAAGTGGCAAGGTTCGTATGAACTTCATGAAAGTGCGGGTTACCCTTAAGCCTAAAAACAACGATAAACATACCTGGGTACAGCTCTATGTACATCTTGACCCGGGGGGAATTATTCCCGCCTGGGCCGTGAACTTCATTACCAAGAGTGTGCCATTTAAAACCATCAAAAAGCTGCGCAAACTTTCGAAGCGGCCTAACTATGACAAAAAGATGGAAAAGCTGGTAGTACATCACATTTTAAAACTGCGGGGAACTAAAACCATGAAAAATGCCAGCAGCCGCAAAGACAAACGGCTGAAAAAGTATAAGAAGTAACTAACAGCTTAAATCTTCTAGACTACATTGATAGAGGGCATATGATAACCCATGAAGAAGATTATCATGGCCCTGCTCTCAGTAGCTTTAGTCAACGCCACTTCAGCTCAGACCAAAAAGTTCAGCAATAAGAACATCGATAAGATTATTCGCGGTCTTACTTCAAAAGTTGAGGGTAAAAATGGGCAATGGCGTCTAAGCTATCAGAATCGAACCCTGGTGATTCTAACTGATGAAAAGCATAACAGAATGCGCAT
>CAZHLC010000396.1:0-4792 GCA_964532545.1 uncultured Leptospiraceae bacterium
GTCTCGCAACTCTATGTCTTCAAGCATGGCGGCCATGGCCTGCCCGTTTTGCAGCTTTTCTTCGATATCTTTGATAGGCAAATCAAGTTTGGTGAACAATTCTTTTTGTTTAGACCAAGAGGTGATATCAATCGCCTTGCAGAAAAACGCCAGGCGCAACTGCCACATGGCATATTCAAAAAGAGTTTTACCCTTATAGTCTGAATGCTGTTCTTTGCTGACCCGGCCCTCTTGCTCAAGCAGTTGTAGTGCCTTCAAAAACAGATGGGCATTGGCCGATGACTCCGGAATATTTTTCTGCCATATATCATCGGCGAGCTTAAGGTGATCAAACCTTGCGCATACTTCTTTCACGTGATTAGAGTATCCCCCATACAAACCACGTTCTTGCCAACCCCGCTGAATTTTGGCCCGCACCGCCCCGAACACGGGTAAAAAATGATATTGAACCTCTAACTGTTCGCCAAACTGAGCGATCAGCTCATCAAGCCTGATCTGAGCCACGTAGGCCCAGACACAGAGCATGTCAGTGAAATACATGAGTTTAACTCTGGCCATGAGCCCGTTTTCGATTTTCAGCAGAAAATGACAATCTCTTAATGGTTTTGACGCCCCGCCCAGTGCCTGCAAATTAGCTTTGTGAAACGTAAGGTAATTATCTCTTTAATAATCGTAGCAGCTGGCAGCCTCATCTGGTACCAGATTCGTAAACAACTGATTCAGCAGGTAGCTGCACCTACAGCAGAGGCCCAGGCCCTGGCTGGTCAGGTTGAAATCATACGCGACCAGTGGGGCGTGCCCCACGTGTTTGGTAAAACCAACAGGGCCGCAGCCTTCGGGCTGGCCTATGCTCATGCAGAAGATGACTATTTTACCATTCAGGCAGTGCTGGCTGCGACCCGGGGCAAACTTGGGCTGGTGCTGCGCTCACCGGTTGCCCTGGCGAATGATTTTTATACCTCGTTCATACGGGTATGGCAGCAGGTTGAGGCTGACTATGATAAACTGCAGCCGGCCACCCGGGCTATTCTTGAAGGCTACGCCGAGGGTATTAACTTCTATGCCCATCACCACCCAGATGAAGTCGATGGGCGCCTGTTTCCGGTGACGGGCAGAGACCTGGCTGCCGGCTTCATTCACAAAATACCTTTTATGATGGGTATGAGCGTTGCCCTGGGCGAGCTCAACAGTCGCCAGAAAGAAGTGGGTGACCCTGAAATTGGCGCCGCAAGATTTGCAGACAACAATCAGTGGTATGCGCTGGCCAGAGAACTGAAAATGAGCTGGCCCGGCTCAAACACCCATGCCCTGCTGGCCCGTCGCTCTACTGATAATGTTACCCGCCTCAATATCAATTCACACCAGCCCTGGTCAGGGCCCGTTGCCTGGTATGAGGCCCATATAAAATCAGAAGAAGGCTGGAACATGTCTGGGGGAACTTTTCCCGGGGCGCCCCTGATTCTGCATGGCCACAACGATCACCTGGGCTGGGCCCATACCGTGAATTATCCCGACGGAATTGATGTCTATAAACTCACCATGCACCCTGAAAAAAAACAATACCGCTATGATGACAAGTGGCTTGATCTCGAAATAAAAGAAATACCCCTTACCATTGACCTGGGCCTCTTTAACCTGACCCTGAACAAAGACGCTTACCACAGTGTGCACGGGCCGGTTTTTGAAAAAGATGGTAATTACTATGCCATTCGTTATGCAGGCATGGGTCGGGCCATCTTTGCCGTCGAGCAGTGGTTTCAGATGAACCTGGCAACCAATCTGCGTGAGTTTCGCCGCGCTTTTGAAACCCGGGGCATTCCCATGTTTAACACAGTCTATGCTGACCGGCGCAATATCTACTATCTTTACAATACCCTCTTGCCCATACGTGAACCTGGCTTTAACTATAAAACGATTCTACCGGGCGACACCTCAAAACCGGTATGGCAAGATTACTATTCATTTGGCCAGCTGCCCCAGTTAACCAACCCGCCTGCCGGCTTTGTTTATAACTGTAATAATTCACCCTACTTTGCTACTGCACCCAGGTATAACCTTAAACCCCGGTTGCCCAGAGAAGGCGGCATCAGTCTTAAACACAACAACCGCTCTTACCGCAGTGAAGCCATACTCACTGAGCGTCGCAGGTTTTCACGTGAAGACTTTCTGGCCATGAAATACGACACCACCTATGACAAACGTTCAAAAATGTTTCAAGAGGTGATAAATCCCCTGCTGAAAAACTATGCACCTGAGAATGAAGATGAACAAGAGGCCCTCGAGCTTCTGCGCAAATGGAATGGTGTAGTCGATGCCCAATCAGCTGCAGCAACCATTGCCATATTGACCTATACCCCGGTTTCAGGCATTGTGCCTGAAGTTGACACCCGCGGTTTAAAGAGTTACCGCCAGGCATTTCGTTCGGCCGTACAAATCTTATTGGGATACTACGGAACTGTAAAGGTGCCTCTTGGCAGAGTACAGCGTCTGCAACGAGGCGAGACCGACCTGGCCCTTGGCGGTGGGCCGCAATTACTTCATGCCGTACTGGGAAACATGCAGGGTGGCAAAATTGTGGGGTTTCAGGGTGATTCGTATATTATGCTGGTTGAATTTGGTCGCGACAAACTTACTTCGTTCTCGCGTCACCAGTTTGGCAACAGCAACCGTGAAAAATCGCCCCACTATGACGACCAGGCCCCTGGCTTTGCAGACAAGAAGCTGCGCCCCCACTATAGAGATCGCGATGAATTGCTAAGGCACAGGCACCGAATCTACAAACCCGGGCACAAACCAGCTTCTTAAGTCAGGGCAACTCGGCCCCAGGCAGCAGTCGTTGCACTTCTTTACAAACCAGGGTTTCATCAATGGGCTTAACCAGAAAGGCTGCATAGTTCAGCCCATCGGCCCGGTTCATAGTTTCACGGTCAGAATATCCCGACAGAAAGACAAGGGGCAATTTACGCTGCTCAAGCATTTGTTTACCCGTTTGAATGCCGTCAGGGCCGTCAGGTAGACCGATATCGATCAGAACAAGGTCAAACTTTGCCCGTTCAAACTCTTGCAATGCTGAGGCGCCTGTGCTGACAACATTACATTTAACCCGCAACCAGGCCTCTAAGCTGGTTTTTAGAGAGTGCGCAAGCACAAACTCATCTTCGACGATTAGAATATGATAATTGTCTTTCATATACGAGATTGGTAAAAATCATCTTTGAAACTGATCAAGCAGTTGAGCCCGCCGTTGGTTTTAAACTCGACAGTGCCCCTGAGTTGCTGCTCAACAATACCGTGAATGGTGGTCAGGCCAAGAGTCTTCTGGCTGCGAAAATCAAAACCGTTTTCAATGCCCGTGCCATTGTCTGCAATCACCAATTCTACCTGGTTACCCACTTGCTTCTGTAGGCGAATATTGATTTTACCTTCTTGTTGGTTTGCAAAGGCGTGCTTATATGAATTGCTCAATAGCTCACTGATAATAAGCCCACAGGCCATGGCAGAATCAATTAAGACCTGAATATTCTCAAGTTCAAAATGCAGAGAAATCTTTTTCTCTGCCGTTTCAAAAGTCTGATGCAGAAGCGCAGCGAGGTCTTGAATATACTCATCAAGGTTTATGGTAGAAAGGCTTTTCGATTCATAAAGCTTCTGGTGCACCAGGGCCATTGATTGAATTTTATTTTTTAGATCTTGAAAGGCGGTCTTAACCGCATCATTATTCAGCTGCATTGCCTGTAAAGAAAGCAGCGATGAGATGACCTGCATATTGTTCTTAGTACGATGGTAGATTTCACCCAGTAACACCTCTTTCTCTTTGAGGGCAGCCTTGATAGTTTTTTCATTCTGAGTCTGCTGGGTAATATCATGTACCACAATAACTCTGGCCTCTGTACCGCTGAACTGAATGGGGCGGCCGACAATCTCAAGATATAAAATTGAACCGTCTTTATGAAGTGCCCGGTGCTGGTAGGGCAGTTCATAGCCCACCTGCATGTTAGTCATGGCCTTTTCAAGATCGTCAGGGTGAATCAGGTCGCTGATTTGCTTCTGCCACATTTCAGATATCCCATAGCCAAAGATATCTGCGATGCGCTGGTTCAGATCAAGTATTTTACCCTGTACATGCACAATGATACCATCTTGCGTAGTTTCAAAAAGTTTACGGTATTTCTCTTCGCTCTCACGCAACTCTTCTGCTGCAGCCTTTTCTTGACTGATATCACGACTGTGTGACCCCAGCCCGATTGGTTGCCCGGTATCATCGAAGATCAGGGCCACGGTCAGCGCAGACCAGAAATTTGAATTATCTTTACGCCGCTGTATGAGCTCACCTTTCCACTGGCCGTTGGTTTTGATGGCCTCAACGATATCATCAGTGTTGTGGGTCTGGTGCGAGTTGAAAATATCAACATTCTGGCCCTGCAGCTCGCCCTTTTCATAACCGTATAGAGCATCAGCAGCAGCATTGCTGAACTGAACGGTACCCTCAAGGTCGCTGAAGATTATGGCTTCAGAACTGTAAGATAGCAGGTTATGTAGAACCCTCTGATCAAGCGCAAATTCAGACATGGCCAGTAACTACTGGTCTTCAGCATGTGCTTCTTTGATTTCTAAATTCAGAAAATAGCTGATGACCGTTCGAATAGTCACTATAGCACCAAGTATAATCAGGCCGTCAATATTAGGTTTGGCAATGGTGTGAATAATGTCAGCCGCTACCATAAATTCAAGGCCCAGCAGCAGATAGGTGCCCAGAGTATGACGCAATTTGCCTGATTCTCTGATATAATTG
>CAZHLC010000397.1:0-4780 GCA_964532545.1 uncultured Leptospiraceae bacterium
GAAAATCAAGATGATATATGGGTTTCTCATTAAAAACATTGGTAATGTCTGAAAAAAAATAGAACAGCCGATCAACCTGAATGACCACTATCAAGGCGAGCAGCAGAAGCTGCAAAATCAGTTTTTTATTGATCTGCAGAGAACTCATATATGATAATTTCTTTATCTTCAAACACTTTTTTAACGGCCTTGCTTCTCTGCAGCCAGTCATACTCTTCGATAAAAGAGCGGCTGTCAATAAGCAGCTCGTTGTAGCTGGCCCCGCGTTTATTCAGCTTTTTGCGTTCTCTTTCAAGGTCGAAATAGAAGAAGTCGAGGCTCAGATGACTGCGTTTATGTTTGAATTTTTTATGGTAAACAAAGTGAGTGAGCCCCTGATGTTCAAAATATTCTATACTTTTCTCTTCGGGCATACGGTAGAGGTATTTCTGGTGTAGCAATCTGCTGGCGGGGTAGTATCCGTTAACGCCCCCCAGAATATTGCGGCGATGCTCTGTCTGATAGAGCATGTATATGGCTTCATCAAAATATTCAGGTACTGAAATAGCATTTGAGGGCAGATCAAAAATAACAGCCCGCGGTTTATCTTTAAAGTATGCACTGTAGGCTGCAGGTAAATGGGGGTAGGCTGTTTTTTCGTAGACGCCATTCGGGGGCAGCGATACGTTTTCAAGGCTGTGAATCAATATGGCTGCTGCAAACAGTAGAATGCGTTGCTTTGAGAATTTTTCAAACAGCATCTTAAGGCCCATGGCAGCCAGCACCGCAAAGGCAAAGGTTGCAAAGAAATACGAACGCCATGCGACCCGTAGATACTCTGCCAGCGGTATCAGGTCATAGAACCATTCGACAGGCGAGCTGAACTTGCTGCCAAAGGCATGAATTTTCAAACCCAGGGCGAAGAGGGCGGCCCAGCCAGCGAGAACAAGCAGCATAATTTTCGACCATGAAAACTTTTTAAAAGCAAGGGCCGCCAGCAGCAGATACATAAATCCGCTGAACATGTGCAGTTTTATGGTCATCCAGGTGAGTCGCATGGGCTCAAGGTTGAGCACCCCGGCCATTAGAGAATCGGGCAGGGGGTAGAAAAAATGTTCTACTCTGGCAAACAGACCCTCAGCGCTGCCCCATGCATTGATTGGGTAGTAATTCAAATGGTGGTTCAGGTGCATTAAAAAGACGGGTACAGATACAGTCAGACCGCAGCCGAGAAGAAGCAAAACACCATGTTTTCTCTGCCATAGTTGCCTGATCTTAAAGCAGTGCAGTATCGTTGAAGCAAACAGCAGATAAACAAAGCTCTGGGCCGAGAAAAAAATCTGCAGGCCCCCTAAAACCCCTGCCCAGATGGCCTGTGACAACCGGCCCTCGGCATAGAATCTGTTGGTGAGGTAGAGTGAAAGAATGGCCGGGGCCAGCGTAAACACATAGTAATCATCATTGTTTGCAAACATAAAGTTTGAAAAAGCAAAAACAAAGCCCGCAAACCATGCCGACAACTCTTCACGGGTATAATAAAAGGCAAAAAGCATGGTCGCAAAGGCGTTGGTAGCATAGACCATGCTGATGTAGAAAAATGATGTAATTACGTCTGTACGCAGAAAAATTTTTAACCCACTGAAGAGTATTGAATGCCCCAGCGAGAACTCACCAAAAGCAGTTGGTGAAGTTTCGGGATATAAAAAATTTGTAACAGGCCCACCGCTGAAAAATGAAATTACCTGGTTCGCCCAGTGATTAGCCAGAGCAGTGTAGATAAAACCATCACAGGTAAAAGCTACCGAGTCACTCAAAAGAAAAGGTAAATAAAGCAATAGAAAGATGGCACTGTAGGCGCCAAAGGCAAGCAATAGCTGGCGCCAGCTCATTTGTTTCTGACCAGATAGAGGGCAGGCTTCTGGGTGTCAAAATTGACTGTTTCGGCTTTACCATCTTCGATCATTTTCATACCGTAATTTGCGGTACCAAAAAAGATTTCAGCCTGCTTATCACCATTGGTGTCTGCGACCTCAACTACAGAAAACCGTAACGAATCTGTATTTTCTATTCTGTTGTATGAAAAATCAAGATTATCATTCAGAAAGATTACGAGGCCAGCGGGTGGCTTCTGCCGGTAATCGGCAAAATGGGCGGTAGCAACCAGGTCAAGGTCACCATCACCGTCAACGTCACCGGCTTTTACAATGGTCGCCCCGGGCAGAGGTAAAAACTTTATTTCTCGATAAGATGAGGTTTTTGTTTCGCGTGAGTATATTCTGATACCATGGTAGGGTTTAATGAAATTGTAGGGGCCGCTGTCTGAAGTGTCTCCATTTGCGACGATGATCTCAACGTCACCATCGTCATTTAAGTCTGCAACGGTAAGCGACACCGCCCCATATGAGGCTTTGAAGTCGGCTATCTTCTCTGATATAAACCTGTTTTTTCGATTATAGAAAACCTGCAGTGATTCGCGAACGTTTGAGAATAATACGGCCAGATCAAGTCGACCATCATTATCAAAGTCATGAGCCCTGGTCATAACAACGCTGTCACCGCTTGTAACTTCTGTTTTGCGAAAGCCCTGGCCGCGACGGTAGTAAACATACAGGCCGCCCCCGCCAAAACCACCAAAGGCTGACTGCACCAGGTCTTCTTGACCATCATTGTCAAGATCGACCATCATGGTATGGGCGGTTCGCTTCATCTTGTCGAGCACCAACCTGGGTTCGGGATTACCAAAACGATAATAATAGAGTTTTGAAGGATATTGTTCACTCATTCGACCAAAGAGGTCACCGATGGTGGTCACATAAAAGCCTTCGGTAGTTCGGTGTACGCTGACGGGGGCGCTGTTTAATTGATAGATTCGCAGGCGCTGGCCCGCCGTGTTAAAGCTGATCAAGCGGTTGCTGCCTGCCAGCCCGGCAAAAACTTCGCCTTTGTCATACTTAATCAGGGTCGTGGCACCGCGCGCTTCTGTGAAGCCAACCAGCTTGACAAAGCTGAAAGGCTTAAGGTCTGGCACCGCAAAACTGAATTCTTCAGGTGCCATAAAGAGGTAATAGTTGCGCAGACTTTGCCAGTCTTCGTTGCTTAGCTCTGCTTTTTCTTTGCCGAGTTTGAGAAAAGAGATTAACTCTTGCCGCATTTGAAAGTCTTTCAGATAGGCGGCGTCGTGGGCCACATGGCGCTGGTCATTGATGCCTAAAAAAAGACCCATGTAGGCCAGCATATAGTTCCAGTTTTCGCGAGTGAGCAGGTCGGGTTCGACCATGCTGTGGCATGACAGGCAGTGTTTTTCTGCCAGCTGCCTGCCTTTGTTCAGTGCGTGCGGGCGGTTATCAAGTTCAATATTATGAAACCGGGTTGATTTTTTCTGTAACACAAACCAGCCCACAACCGTGATGGCCAGTGCCAGTGAAACTGTGATAAGAATTAAACGTTTTTTCATCGGTATACCAGGGTTAACAGCAGAGCTGCCAGATATAGGCTGATAAAACTCAGCTTTAGAACAAAGTTATTTTTTGAGGCCGGCCTGGTACTCAGATAGGCGAGGGGCACCAGACTGACAATAAAAATGGTTAAAGCTTGATTATAGAGTTCTTGTATAACCAGCCACACAAGTGGAACCAGAAAACAAAGCAGCGAAACGCCGGTAATAACCATGTGTGCTGTTTTCAGTGAGAAACGATCGCTCAATAAAATATAAAGAGTTTTTACCCCGGCCTGGTTATCACCCTTCATGTCTTTATAGTCTTTCATTGCCGAGACGATTGACCATCCGCCGAAAACTAACAGGCCGATAATGATGGCCTCAGTGCTGATTTCACTTTCGGGGTAGCGTAACATACCCCCAAGATAGGCTGATAAACCCCAGACACCTTCGATTTTTAGATTACCAGGAAAGTTTCTTTTAGCCCGGTAAAACGGGTAGTTATACAGAACAGTAACGGTAAAAAACAAAGCAAGAGCCACCGCTGAGCGCACACCCAGCAGAAAAATAATTGTTATACAGAGAACAATGGCACCATTAAAAAAAGGAATATCTGTTTTTTCAACCGGGCTTCTGCGGTCATTAAAGCCGTCTTCTTGTCTGTCGTAGTAGTCGTTCTGCACCAGCGCAGTCAGACAGGCCAACCCCACCAGCATTGCAACGATACCACTTTTGCCATCGATACCACCGGTGATCTGAGCGCCCAGCAGGCAGATTAACACAAAGGGCAGGGCATGAATAAAACGCTTTGCCAGGTGCCAGGCAAGAGCTGGTCGCAGAAATAGATAGGCCAGTACCATAAAAATGATCTGCCACAGGCTCAACATAAAGCTGCCATTCATGATGGTGATCGAACTGTACTTTGCCAGGTCGCCGTGATTGGCAATGGGGCCCACCACCGTATTCATAACATAGGTAGGTAGAACAATGGCCTGAAAAAGAAATACCCCGTAGGCCCCAAGGCCGGCCAGCAGGGTGCGCCACCACGACTGGGTTTTAATCTGCACATAGACTATGCAGAACACAATGCTTAACCAGACTGTAATGGCCTCGCCCGCAGGCGAGTGGTGCTCTGGCGCATAGAAGTGCCAGGGGCGCACATCAGTATTGTCAAAGAAGAAGTAGCCATAGAAAACATTTTCTTGATTTTCAAAAAACAGCAGATCAATAACAGGGGGGAACAAACCCAGAAAAATACCGATAATGACAGCATTTACCACCCGTTTGTAGGGCAGACCACCGGCCCAGGTGAGTACCAGAGCCAGATAGTAACCAATTGAAACATAGAAGATTGAGAGCAGAAAA
>CAZHLC010000398.1:0-4776 GCA_964532545.1 uncultured Leptospiraceae bacterium
TGAGTGGTGACGCCTGCGGGCGCATTTACACAACTCTCAAAGATGTGTTCAAGAGTGTGCGACCGATGTTGAATTATGTTCCCATGTACGGTACTTTATGGGCCTATGCGGCCTGCTCGCAGCAGGGCGACCCCCTTGAGCTCGACAAAGACCAGATTGAAAAACGAATCAGCCAGCTTGGCTTGAAAGAACTGCAGTTCTACAACCCTGATACCCATTTCAGCCTGATGGCCCTGCCAAACTATATTCGCGAGTACCTGGCTCAGCCCTACGATATTCTGACTGCTGAGAACATGCTGAGCATAGATAAAACCACCATGCCCGGCACTTACCAGATTGCTCTGAAAAAATAGGCATTCGCCCCAAAAACTGCTAATCTCAAAATGAGGGGTTCAATTTCGGCCCCCCAAATTGACGATAATTTATATACATGCTTTCGCAGAATATTCTATCAAAATCAGCGTTGAAGCAAATTGAACGACAGCGCACCCGGGTTCACGGTAAGAAGATCGTCACTGATGATATTCGCAAGTTGAAGTCACTGGCTTCAACGCCGATGATTCCCAAAGATAAAATTCATGACTATTATGTTGAGCCCGTGGTCATTGAGTATTATATACCCAAAGAAAGCCGTTTTGCACAAGAAACCAAGTACATGTATATCGAGCTTATAGATCCCCAGCCGAAAAATGAGAATCAAGAGCAGATCTTCGCGTACTTTAATGAACGTAACCAGCCTATCGACACTATGGAAGTTATGAATGCGTTTCCGATGTTTCTGGTGCAGATCATGGAATACTATACCCCCTCACTCAGTATCTATGAAGCCATATCGCTTTATATTAAACAGTCATTAGAGGGTGATCACGCAGCCACCAAAAAAGTGCTCTATCTTAATGAGGTTCTGCGTAAAAGTGAGCCCACAGTACCGGCCCTTGAAATACTCGGTGACTATACCACTTTTAATATCAACTGGTGCGTGCGCACTCTGAATCGCAACCGGGTACCCCATTCACTTGAAGACCGTACTGTTGCCTACCTTATTAAGCTGCATGTTATGCAGTCAGAGGCGACAGGCAAGCCCCTCGATGACCGTTTTGAAGTTCTATCACAGATTTACCTTGAGCAGGCCTTTCCGCTGGCTGATGAAGAACTTTATGAAGATATCGACTTTGATGACGAGTTCTGATAAATTCTGTTAAAAATCTATTCTAACCCCGGCGCCTGCACCAAAGCTGTGACTGTTGCGCAGATCAAGTACTGGCAGCATGAAGGCAAGCTTCAATACAAAATGATCGTCAGCCATGAAGAACTTGGTACCTACGGTAATCTGGCTGCGATAATAGCCCGCACCTGGGGCCTTCTGCACAAATGCACTGTTGGGTTTAAAGGCATGTGAAAATGTAAACTCAACAAAGGGTACCATGGGGTAACTGAGGTCGCTGTTAAAACCCAGAAGATATTCAAGGTTGTCATTGGCATAATTGCCCTTATAGAAAAACGTATTTTCATTATTGGGGTTAAAGCCAAGGCCCCGCTGCCAGGCGGTTTTCTGAAAGATGTTGAGAGTCTGGCCGTCACCAAAGAACGAGTTAAAAAAGCCCAGCTCGTTCTGATTACGAAAAACATAGAAAAGGTTGGCGTGAATTGAAAAGTAGTCAAAGCGTTTAAAGAAAATCAGGCCGGTACGCAGTTCTTGAAAGCCATAGGCCTCCATCGGGTGGGTTGTGAGCTCGGTATAGCGGGGCCCATTGCCAATGTTAAACTCTACAAAGTAATTAAACTGCCCGAAAGATTTGAACCAGCCGGTCAAAAAGTTCAGGTGAAACTTCACATCACCCAGGCGGCTGAAATTAATAGACCTGTTGACCTGGTTAACATAGGGAACTTTAATGCCCAGTTCGACCGATTTACCAAGCGACAGCAGCAGGTTGTGTTCTCTAACCCAGATCACCTGATCGGCATTTACATAGTACATTTTCTGGTAAACTTCGATACCCGCCAGATCTTGCTCAATCAGATAAACGGTGTTGGTCTCATTCAGATAAGAGGCGTTGACCAAAGCAGGAAAAATCAGCGAAAAAACCAGAAGCAGTGCACGCATTTGCCAGTTAATTAGACGAGAACGATTGCTGGCTGTAAACCTGTTTTGAAGTTTATTTGACAAAGCCCATAACACCAAAACGGTCATTGTTGCTCAGGGCCGGGTAGGCCGGGTTCTGGTTTAGAACTTTTGAAAAGGCGGCGTCTTTGCCCGCAACTGCCCAGTTATCTGCGGTAAGGGGGCGATCATAGTATTTCACCAGTACCTGTTTCTGTTTACGTGATTTTTTCGGTGGTTTCTGAATGGGCTCACCAATGGTAAGGGCTACCAGGTTGTAGAAGAAATCATACTTGATTGCATTTGGTATGAGAAAGGTCGCAATAAACTCGCCTGGTATCTGCGGGGCCAGTTCAACAAGATACAGTTTGTCGTCTTTTACTTTCCATTCGCTGACCAGTGGGGCTGAGTGAATATCTAATTTGTCAACCAGCTCTTGATGCATGGCGGCAATGGCCTCATGCTTGGCATGATGAATAGACGGGTAGCGGTGTTCAAGCTCAATAAACGGCGGGTGTTGAGCCGTGATTTTATCAGTTACGCTGATCAGGTGGTATTTAAAATTCTGCACCAGACCAACCACGGTGATTTCATCACCGCCGATGTATTGCTCGATCATGATTTCGCGGGCGTCTAGCCCGGCCCGTTTCAGGTTTTTGGCGCTTAGAATATCCTTCACATCAAGGTAGGTTGTGGCCTGAAAAACGTTCTTCTTGGCGTAGCCAAAACGTGATTTGATGATAACAGGGTAAGACAGACGGTCTATCTGCTCTTTGCGCATACGGTTTTCGATGGCCAGATACTTTGGCTGGGCAAATGCGGGGTGCTCAATGTCAAACGAGTCAAGGCGGCGCCTGACGTTGAGTTTATCCATAAGTACTTCGGTCTGGGTGCGACTGAGGCCAATGAGGTTGTAGCGCTCAGCGATAAAGGCCCAGCTTACAAGGGCCTGGCCGAAGCTGGCGCAGAAACCACCGGCGATATCGCCATCAAGCATCAGCATCATCAGTTTTACCTGAATTTTGCGGTAGTTGAGCATGCTCTCTTGAATAAAGAGATCGCAGAGTTCACGCCCCTCGGTATTGAGGCGGGGGTCGATGCCGATGACTCTAAAGCCCCATTTTCGGGCTGCTTCAATCAATGGTTTCTGGTGCGGGCCTGCGCCAAGGCTTATGTAGTATGCGTCGTTCGGGTTCATTATCAAGGTAGATTTTTTATATTTATCGGCCGTGGCCGGGCCAATTTTCAGGTAAAAAGTTTTTAAGTTGCCGCGGTCATTTCGTTTCGATATTATTAGAGATGCGTAAATTGTGCCTTTTTCTGGTGTTTGTGACGGCACTCAGCCCCAAAGTAAACGAACCTGAAATTAAAAAAAGTAAGAAGATTAAATTCATAAACTATAAAGGCAGAGTCAGAGGCGCCAACACCCGGGCTCAAATCAGGGGCATCGGCTATACTCTGGCCCAACGTTCTAATTATGGGGGCAAATATTCGGTTCGCTCAGCGATCTCGGCCAGCGGCGAGCAGAAGCTCAGCGCCATTGTTTTCTCAATTCATCGCCGGGCCCGGGTAAGACATATAGGTATTTTGCGGCAGATTCTGGCCGCCTATCTTGAAAAAAAATTCAAATACTCAAGGGCCGACGCGGCTGTGCTGGCCCGCTTTGTAACTTATTACAACGCTACTTATCGCAAGAACCGCAAGTTCTTTGCCACAAAGTACAATAAGAAAACCATGAGCCAGCTAACCGGCCGCAATGCGGGCCTTGATCGCCATTACCGCCAGTGGCCGGGTAAGACGAAAATTATTATTCCGTTATTGCAGGTGGGGGGTAAGAAAGAAGTCGATGCCACCCAGATTAGCGATGATAAGGTGATCGAAAGCATTCGCAAGAACACCGATGAGCGCAAGAAGATTCAAAAAATCAAGAAGAAGCAGATTGAGAAAAGAAAAAAAGAAGTAAAGCGTAAGAAAAAAGAAAACCTCACCCGCAAAGAACGTGAGCTGGTCGAGCGCGAAGAAAAAGACATAAAGAGGCAAGAAGAGATTGTCAGAAAAGAAGATGAGAATATCAGGCGCGATGAAAAGCGGCCCGTAAACAACAACCAGAAACAGCCACAGAAAAAAGAGCAGAAACGTACCGAGCAGACCGAGATTGCCCGGCGTTTAAAAAAGAAAGAAGACGAACTCAAACGACGCGAAGATGAGCTCAATAAGAGGGTGGGTGACAATATCTACGATGGCAAGATGTATTTTCTCAAGCTTAACGAGAAAACCTCAGACGGCCATTTTAACAATGAGATGTTTATTATTGACCCGGGCAGCGGCAAGGTTCTGAAGCGTTCAGATGTCAAAAACATCGACAGCCCCAAGTTTGATATTTTTTCATCGGGTGTGGTGGTGATTGCTCATAATAAAAGCGAACGTTCGCAACATAATCTGGTGATGCTTGATCTTAATAACCTTAGAACTAAAATTCGTGGCGATGCTGATGTTTACTGGCGTAGCTTTGTCGAGATTCGTGAGAACAAGATTTTTGCCATTGTAAAACAGGGCAACAAGTTCTACCTGGCGCGCTTCAGCCCCGGCCTTGAGATTGAAGCCCGCTCAAACTTCAGTATTGACCCCGATACCTTTATCAGCTTCTATAAAGACCGGGTCTATGCCAACCGTGA
>CAZHLC010000399.1:0-4767 GCA_964532545.1 uncultured Leptospiraceae bacterium
TTGAACAGCCTTGAGGTTGAAAGGGTTGCCCAGGGTGTGGGCCAGCATAATCGCCTTCGTTTTTGGCGAAAGCGCCGCTTCTAGAAGCGCCACATCAACATTATAGGTCTCAAGTTCTACATCAATGAATACAGGTACCATGTCGTTCTGAACCATGGGTGTCACAGTCGTCGGAAAGCCACAGGCAACGGTAATAATCTCATCACCAGGCTTAACCTGCCTTTCATTCAGACGAAAAGACGTAAGTGAAGAAACTGCCAGCAGATTTGCAGACGACCCCGAGTTGGTAAGCAACGCATTCTTTGCACCAAGAAAAGTTTTAAAGTTCTTTTCAAACTCACCGGTAAAGCGGCCCTCAGTTAACCAGAAATCTAAAGACGAGTCAACCAGGCTCTGCAATTCTTTATGATCAAAAACACGCCCTGCATATGATATGCGTGAATCTTCAGTCAATTTATCAGACCCCTTGAAGGTTTCATCATAGTACTCTTTTACCAGAGATAGAATCTGTTCACGTAGCTTTTCTGATTTACTCATTTAGTATAAACTCTCTCAGACCTTCTTCAAGCTTGACTTCTGGTGACCATTGGGGTACGGCTTCAAAAAGGTCTCTAATTTTCAACATTTCACGCTCGCGGTAATCTCTGGCCCCCCACTCAATATTAAGCTTCTTTTGAGAAACACTCTGAAAGATATCAGCAAGTTGTCGCAGGCTTAAAACCCGCCCCGAGCGTACTGAAAATGTTGCGTTATTAAATCGATGCTTCTGGTCATTCTCGAGAAGACTGGCCATTGTTGCATAGGCCCTGGTTACATCATCGATGTGGCACAGGTCTATCTCTTGATGACCCGGTGTCATTTTTAACTGATCATTACTATCGGCAAGCCTTTTCCATAGATTAAGAAGCTTGGGGCGATCGTCGCCTGGCCCATAGTTGTCATAAACTTCAAGAGTTACAAAGTTCAAATTCGAGGTCTCTTGATAGTAGCGGGCCAGGGTAATAAACGCCTGCTTGGCGGCCGCGTAAAGATTCACTGGTGAATACTGTTCACCCTGGTAGTGCTGCCAGAAAGTGCCGGTGTTCACAAACCATCGTATTTTTTTATTCGTGGCCTCAAGCAGTTTGAGCCCGAAACTGATATTAGCCTCAATCAGTCTGTCAAAATCATCTGGCACCGCAGCACTTACAACCCACGAAGCCAGATGAATTACACCTTCAACCCCTGCCTTGTTGACATCTTCAGACAGCTGCCCGGGCTCTGCGTCATAGATAATGGTAACCGGTAAACCGTCTAATACAGCAGTATCTGATGAGTTTCTTACAAGAACAACAACCTGTTTATTCTCGGTATGGCAGAGGTGTCTTACCAGGTGCCTGCCAATGTAGCCTGTGGCGCCGGTAACTAGTATAGACATTGCTGACCGTTTACGACAAGGCCCATTTAAGCTCTTTCTTCTGAGCAAGAGCAACGTACTGATTAATTTGATCGATACTGAATTTTTTCACCTGTTCAGAACCTGGCTTTTCAGTATTAAAGAACTTGTACCAGTCAATGGTTTTACTCAAGGCCTCAGTTATTTCTAAAAAGGCACGCCAGTGCAGATAAAAATAGGCCTTACTGGTATCGAGCTTCAAGAGTTCAGCCTCTTTGTGATGGGTTTCTGTTTCAGTACGCACTTTGCCCGAACCCCAGATTTTTAAAACCTTCTCAACGACTTTGCCTACGTTAATAATTTCGTTATTTGCCGGGCCGAAGTTCCAGCCCTGGGCATACTTTGGCCCGTTCTCAGCCAACTGGGCCCCGAGCCACAGATAACCAGAAAGAGGCTCGAGCACATGCTGCCAGGGCCTGATCGCGCCCGGGTGCCTGATCACAATGGTCTCTTGTTTACTGAGTGCCCGTACGCAATCAGGTATGAGGCGAAAGTCAGCCCAGTCACCACCGCCAATAACATTGCCAGCCCGCGCCGATGCGACTGCAGTTTTATGTTTCTTGTTATACTCTGCCACATTAAAAAAAGAATTTCGATAAGACCTTGTGAGTAGTTCAGAACAGCCTTTGCTTGAGCTGTAAATGTCATCACCACCCATGGCATCGGTTTCTTTATAACCAAAAATCTGCTCTTTGTTATCGTAGCATTTATCACTGGTGATGTTAAGCAGAACATCTGGGGCATGGGCTTCGCGGGCGGCCTCAAATACATTGATGGTGCCAAGTATATTACTTTCAAGGGTAAATCTGGGTTCAAGATATGACGTCTTGACCAGTGGCTGGGCGGCCATGTGAAAAACAATTTCAGGTTTAAACTCTTGAAATACTTTTCTTAGCTGATCATAGTCACGAATATCAGCAATTACACTGTTAATATCTTTTTCAATCTGGGCTGCTTCAAACAGGCTTGGCGAGGTATTAGGCGCGAGAGCCAGACCGGTAACTTCTGCCCCGAGAGTATTCAGCCACATGGTCAACCATGAGCCCTTAAACCCGGTGTGGCCGGTAACAAGAACGCGTTTTTTATTATAGAACTGGTTAAACTGCCCTTTCACCTGAGTTAGGCTGTAAAACTGACACCTATTGTCTATGAACTTTCAGCTTGAGAGTTGCCTGGTTGACCAGATAACAATTTCATGGTCACGGTAGATCTCGCTAACTTCTTCTGAATCAAAACCTTTTTTAAGGTAGTCACATTTTTTACCGAGAGAAATACCCATGCCGCGGTTATAGATAACATAATCTGCCTTTAGGCTGAGCAATTGCTCTGCCGTCATGCCACCGGGCCTCACGATTAAAAAAGAGCGGTCAACGGCCCCAAGCCCTTCAAGCGAAGCAGCCCCTGCGATGTCACAGCCATGATAGCGTGTGGGGTAACCTATGTACCTTGAGTTCAGATAATATGCAAACTGCGGATGGCTTGACATAACATATTTTTTTTCAATGTCAGCGTCATGCTTACGCAGAAATCTTACAGCACTGGCCGCCCCCGAAACCTCAGGTTCATAGCGCTCGAAAAAATGATTACGCACTTTCACTGTTCGGTGAACCTGAAAAACCATCAGCGCCAGTAATATGGCCATGCTGTACTTCAGATATTTACCCTGCAGAAAATCTTTTAAGGCGTGCAACGCGGTTATAGTCATCAGGGCCGACCATGTAAGCAGGTACTCTTCAACCACTGAATAGAGAGAAACCAGGGCGATGTGACCCATGGTCAAAACAGCGAGCATCAACCAGACCCTGAGCTTGTCACTCTTAAGAATTCGAATAGCCGCAATGGGCAGTAGAAAGACAAGCGCCTCAGCTTTAAGAATGGTTATCTTTAACGCCGAAATAACATTATTATAGAAAATGCTGCCATAGACTTTTAGATTGTCAAGAATCAGATTCAATACCGAGCCCTTATAATGCAGAGCCTGCATCATGGGGTCTCTGGCCTGCTGGGTTGCGCCATCAAGCATCACGACAAAATATAGAGAATACCATGAATTGAAGGCCTTACCCTTGGTAGCCCAGGTATAGTATCCCCATAAGCCATAGATCAGCGCAAAGCTAACCAGAAATAGACCAAGATGCTGCAGAGCACGGCCGGGCTTGAAGAAAAACCAGATTGATACGAGAGTAATACATACGAGGGTGACATCAGCTGTTCTAATAAGCATACAGATGCCCGCCAGCAGGCCTAGTAGAACAAAGGTTAAATTCTGTTGCTTATTATTTTCATAAGCCCGGGTAAGTAGATCGATAAACAGCAGCATACAGAAGACATCGATCATATGATGATCAACAATGATGGCAAAAGTAACAAAGAAGGCATTGGTAGCAACAAACAGCTGGGCCACCATCGCAAGGTGGCGGTCTTTGATCAGGCGATAGGCAATATTATAGGTTAGAAGTACCGAACCCGCAGCAGCGATTACTGAAATAATTTTACCTGCCGTAAAACCTGAAAAAAATGTACTCAGTAGACCTATCAAAATTGCAAAGACAGGTGGCCAGAAATTCGACCCCTGGTTTACATAACCGATGCCTGAAAATATCTCTTCGCCTGCGAACAGCTGTATCAGGCCATCAACATTCATAAACTTTGTATGGTTATAGGCCAAAACAGAGAAGACCAGCAATGATAAAAAGGGAATTGAATACTTGCTATTAGTAAAGGCGATCAGTTTCTCTCGCATACATCTTTCGATTTAATCACGAAGACCCGGTGACAAGTAAAATCGCAGACAATTTTTTGCTGGCCCGACGAAATAAATTCAGAACTAAGTCTCTGCCTGGCTGGGTAGCCCTGAAGTACAGAACCCGGCGCCGCCTCGACAAAGTATGCTTCTTTTAAAAACATTCTGGTTCACACTATATTTAATTGGCAATATAAGTGCGGCCCCAGGTACTTACCGCTTGCTTACAGAAGCCTTTAAAGAACCCGCTCAGGTTAAAAAACTAATACTCAATAAACAAAAGCTTAGAGAGCTGCCCGCAGGTTTCAGTAAGTTTAAAAACCTGTTAGAACTGCACCTTAAAAAGAATATTCTCAGAAAACTACCAGAAGAGATAATAGAGCTGAAAAAACTTGAAGTGCTTGTGCTTGACCAAAACCCGTTGCGCAGCTTACCAAAAGGTTTCGGCCAGATGCGCAACCTGAAAAGATTGCATGTCAGCTCAACGTGGATGAAATCTCTACCCAGTGAAATCAGTAAACTTCAACAACTAGAAGTGCTGGCACTTAATGACAACAAATTTAAAGCACTGCCCGATGCACTGAAGCTG
>CAZHLC010000400.1:0-4763 GCA_964532545.1 uncultured Leptospiraceae bacterium
AGCATCGGCAATGAGTTCTTTTAAATGGGTACGAATCAGCTGCATGGGCTTTGCAGACAATGTTTTAGAGGTGTAGCGTCAAGTTGAATGACGCAGAGAGAGAATCAGCCCCCGACTGTGGGGGGCTGATATAAGATCGAAAAATCTTAAAGCTTGATGTTTACTTTTTCACCATCGGGGTGAACCAGGGTCATCTTGTTGGGGTTAGCTTTAGAAGCTTCGGCAATTTTCACTTCTTTACCATTTGAAGCAACATACCATGATTCGCTTTTGAAATCATAACGCAGGGTAGTTACATGGCCGGCGTTTTTACCTTCAAGGGCCTTGATGTCAAAGCGGTTCTGGGTTGCGGTAATTTCAAATTTCTGACCTTCGTTTTCAACGATCTGAACTTCTTTATCGCCAGGGCCCATGGCCAGGGGGTTTGAACCCGTCCAGAATTCGAGGGTGTTAAGAGCGATGAAGTCAACCAGCATCAGAATCGGATAAACCGGTACGATAATAAAGACCCACAATACAACGGTCTTTACCCATTTGTTACCAAGGCCACCGTTCCAGCGGTAAACTTTTTTTGTTGCTACAAAAGAGCCATAACAGCCCTGCAGTGAAAAACTTGATACTGCAATGACCAGCAGAGCTGCTACAATGTGTTTTAATTTTTTCATTTTTCCTCCGAAAATTTTTGCTTTCCAATAATTAAAATGATGTTCCAAAGGCAATGCCCATACCAAATGAGCGGTTGTCATCCATGGCATCAAGCAATAAAGCATCGACTTTGAGGCTCATACCTGATTTTGCCTTCAGCACATCAATTCTTGCACCAGTGTTGAAGATACCGCGGCCAGAACCGGCACCCACAGCTTGTCTGCTGTAAGAATAGTTAGCAAAGTCATTAATCCAGTGCAGATAGCCTCTGAATAAACTCGGAAACAAATCAAGTTCAAAACCCATAGAAAAATCAATATCACCACTGGCTGTACCATCACCAAAGGTTTTACCAAAAACAAAGGTGGTTTCAGCAGGCATGTTAAAGAAACTACCGCCGTATGTAGCAGCCAGATAAACCTGCCCATTAGTAACGCTGGGCCCCTCGAGTGACTGAAAATTACCACCGATAGCGAGAGCTGAGTTGCTACTGCCTGACCAGGGAGAGAACCTGAATTTCGAATGAAGCAGAATGTCTTCATTATCGGCACGGTCGCCATTGGTATCAAAGGCACCACCGATCTCCCACCGGTTAAACAGACTCAATGTAGCCTTGGGTATGTGAGTGCCACCCTGATCAGACACGTAGTGGTAACCGGTATCGAACCCGAAAGTGCTGCTTTCCCACGCGGTGCGGGCCGTTGGGGTGGTAATCAAACCGGTAGCGCCGCCAATGCTGGGCGAGCGAAAAGCTGACCATGAAGTTGTAGTAAATAGAAGCGAGCTGGTTGCTATCGCAACTGTAAGTGCAAGTTTGCGCATTTAAATTCCTCCTTAAGAATACTGGGGCATTAGCCCCGTTACGCTTTTACACGACAACCAAAAACCTTTAAAAGCTTGACGAAGCCGAAAAATTCGATGAGTCGGCTTGATGGCTCGACCAATTGCCCTCTTTCTTTTATTCAATTGGGCCATTTTTGCCCAGCAGCTCTACCTCACCCTTGACAATGGGCGTTATGGTTTTATTAACGAAACTGCTGACTCTATAATCAGTAACCAATTTCTCGATGCCTCTGAATTTTCTGAGGGTCTGGCGAGGGCCGCCAATGAAAAAGGTTATGGCTTCATCAATAGTCAGGGTCAATGGGTGATACCACCCCGCTACAAATGGGTGGGCAATTTTTCAAACGGTCTGGCAGCATTTGAAATAAATAACAAATTTGGTTACCTCAATAAAGAAGGCAAAGAGGCCATTGAGGCCCAGTATATTTCAGCCTCTGATTTTTCTGACGGCCTGGCTGCCATACAGATCAGCGCCCGTGAAAACGAAAAGTTTACCGGCTATATCAACACTAAAGGCAAAATGGTTATTCAACCACAATATATGGATGCGTCTGACTTCAGCAACGGCTGCGCCGTAGTGCGCTATGGCCTCAAAGTCAATTTAATCAATACCAAGGGGCGTATGCTGATCAGGCGCGATTTCGATGCTTCACTGGGCTGCTTTGAAGACCGGGTTGCTATTAACAACGGTAGGCGCTGGGGCTTTTTGAATAAACGGGGGCGCTATGCCACCAGGCTCAGCTACTCTGATGCCAGCTCTTTCAGTGAAGGGTTTGCCCGGGTTGCGATTAGAGGCCAATATACCTTCATAAACAAAAAGGGCAAAACCCTGCTCAAGGCCCAGTTTGAAGACGCCCGCTCTTTTTCTAATGGCCTGGCGGCCATTAAACTTAACGACAAATGGGGTTTTATAGACCAAGAGGGCGCACTGGTAATTGAACCTACTCTTGAAGAAGTAGGTTCATTTTCTGAAGGGCTGGCACCCTATAAAAAAGGCAGTAAATGGGGCCTGATCGATAAAAAAGGCAAAATCGTTCTGAAAGCCCGGTATGATTACCTCAGCGGCTTCAAAGGGGCTCTCTGCCGGGTTCGCCTTGGCAAAGATTTTGGCTACATAAACAAAGAAGGCCGCCTGGTTTTCGCCCTCACTCATTAATTGTTGAATCACTGAATCAAAACGGGGGTATGGCCCATGCAATTGACTTCGAAGCTCTATAAATACGTAAGCTATATTTTTATCACTTTTATTGTTTTATTAATTATTATCAGCTTTGGTATGCCCACTGACTGGATGGGTGGTGACGCCGGCCAGTTCATCGCAGCAGAAGTTGATGGTCGCAAAATAAGCCGGCGCATAGTTGCCGAAGAAAAAGAAGTCATTCGCAACCAGATGAGAAATGTTCCTGATCAATTTCTCACCTCGCAGGCCCTTGAACGCGCCATTGAGAAAGAGCTCTTTCGCAAAGTGTCAACCGAGGCGGGCCTCTACCCCGTTGGTGAAAAGGCCAGCGAGGTAAAAGCAGACTTTATCAAAACAAACTTTGCCAGCTACAAAACCGAAAATGGTTTCAACTATGAGAAGCTGCGCAAAGATCTGCGCTCTCGGGGTTACCAGCTTTCGAACCTTGAGAAAAATGCACTTAGAGACTTTGCCTTTCGTAAAAACCTGCAGATACTGGGTGACATCACCTTTGGTTCTGACTTTGACACCCTTGAAAAACTCAGGCTGTCGCAGACGATTGTTTCTTATCGCCTGATTGCCATTGATAAAAAAAGTAAAGATGCTATCATCAAAAAGAGATCAAGGGTCACCTCGAAAGAAATCAACGAGACCTTTAAACGAGACTACCTGTCTAAAGACAAAAAGGCGAAACTCACCAAAACAAAACGAGAAGCCATTATCAGCCAGCTGCAGAACAAGAAAAAGGGTGCCGCTGAAACTGAGTGGTTTAAAGAACTTAAGGCCATGGCCACCAATGCAAGCCTTGAAAGCATTGCCCGCAAAAACGCGGTAAAGGTATTTAACCTTAAAGACGTACCTCTGAGTCAGTCTCTAGATGCGGCCAAGCAGAAAAGCATTGCCGCTTCGCTGGTGGCTCTTGAAAACAATGAAACTTTTCGTACCCAATTATTCTCGGCGCCATTGAAGAAGATTATCGGCCCTATTCGTGATGCCAATGCGGTATATCTGGTCATGATCACAAACCGCAAGTTTGCCCGGCTGCCCTCTGCACGGCAACTGGTGTCTCAGAAGAAAACCCTGTCACAGTGGCTGGCCGATGCTAAATTCTCTTCAACCCAGGTTAAGAACCAGGTAAAATCGAAGCACGAGCAGGTTGCCTTTAACACAATGTTTCAGGTGCTCAAGCAGCAGGCCAGCATCAAGCGCTACCAGCAGCGACGCTGATTAAACATCAACATCTAAAATAAGCAGCGACAGGTCATCGAGTTCTTCGACGACCTGTACGTTCTTCCAGATCTGCTTTTGCAGAAACTCGAGCTGCTCTTCGGCACTCTGGTCGACTGAGGCCTTGATCCACTTCAGTAGCTTCTGCTCACCGAGCATCTTTCCACCATCGTCAAAGATTTCAAAGGCACCATCTGAATATAGAAACAGGCGAAAGCTTTGATTTGTCTGCCAACGGTCAACCTTGTAGTCAGTGGTGATCACCCCCAGCACCCGCTGGCTTTCTTCAAGTTTAACAATCTGTTTTGACTCTTTTTCATAGATCACCGCCGGGTGCTGACCCGCATTGATGTACTCAATAGCTGCTTTTGTATGACGGTCTGGGTTCAGCTGAAGATTGAGGCCAAACAGAGTCATAAAGTCGCTGCCCTGATATTCATCAGCCAGGTAGTTATTCATAGAATCAAAAGTCATCTTGAGATTCGCCCCATTGGTGGCCAGCAGCCCCCTGATCATTGAGCGCAGCACCGCCATAAGATAGGCGCTGCCCAGCCCATGGCCACTGACATCACCCAGAAATATGCTCTTGGTAGCTTCGTTCTCTATAACATCAATGTAATCACCGGTTACCTTTTCTGAAGCTCTGAAGTAACTCGCAAATTTAACACCCTTTTTACTGAAACTTGTGGGAATTATTTTGCGCTGAATACGGGCTGCCAGATCAAGCTCGCGCTCTTGTCTGCGCAGATTGATATTGGCAATGAGAAAGCGGTAGTTTTCAAGCAGGGGTTCGCTTAACCTCAGCAGAGATTTTACGTAATTAACATCTTCAGAGAAGAAGGGTTCGCCGTTCCTTTTGCGTGAGACC
>CAZHLC010000401.1:0-4757 GCA_964532545.1 uncultured Leptospiraceae bacterium
GGTGCAGCCCAGAATAGACTAGAGTCAACGGCCCGCGGCCTCAGCATTGCGTTTGAGAATACCGTAGCCAGCCAATCTACCATCAGCGACGCTAATATTGCCGAAGAGATGACCAGGCTCACCAGTGCAGACATTCAGCAGAAATCGGGTGTGGCCATGCAGGCCCACAAGAATATGAATTCGCAGATTGTTCTGCGACTCTTACACTAGCATCAGGTACGGCGCTTGCGGGCGTCGCTGTTTCAAAACTAAACACCTGGCTCTCAAAATTTTATCGCTATATATTTCGTTAATCGACGAAATGTTCTTGCGCAACTGGTGCATCGCATCAGATGGGCGCCCTGACTGGCAAACCCTGAGAAAAGCAGAGTGGTTTGCAGGGGGTGTTCAAAATGGCATTTTTTACAGATCGTATCTCTAAGCTACCGATCGGCAAAAGGCTGTGGCTAATGGCGGCCACCACACTGCTGGCACTTATTCTCGCCGGCGCCTTAAGTATTACCAACATGTTTCGCACTAAAACCAAATCGTTTGAAGCCCTTGATTACAGTGCCAATATTACGAGAGCTGTAGATACAGCGCGGGCGGCCCAGGTGCATTTCAAAAAGCAGGTACAAGAATGGAAAAATGTACTGCTACGCGGGCACAGCCCAAAACTCTATAAAAAATACTGGGCCAGCTTCGAGAAAGAAGAGCGCAATGTAAGAAAAACCCTGACCGCTCTGATTAACCAGTGCAAACCCCTGGGCATTAAAACAGATCTGATGCAGCAGGCCATTGAAGATAATAAAAACCTGGGCATTCTGTATCGCAAAGGTCTGAAATCTTACCGGCGGGGTGCATATACCAGCACCTTTCAAGTAGACAAATCAGTGAGGGGCATAGACCGCCAGCCCACTGATAATATCGATGAAATCGTTGCCTTTATTCAACAAGAGGGCAACCGAATTGCTGCGGCCAGCAAGGCCCAGACACAAGAGGTTTATACATGGTCGTTTATTCTCACGGGAATTATTGGCGCCTTTGTACTGGTAATCGTTCTGTTCTTCAACGGCTTTACCAGTCGCAGCATTTATCAGCCCCTCACTGAAACCGTGCAGATTTTTAATGCCATTGGCGATGATAACCTTGATAACATAATAACCATAAATCAGGGGGGCGAGCTGGGCGACATGCAGAAGGCTCTTGGCACCATGCAGTCAAAGCTGAAAAAAGCAAAAGCCGGCCTTGAAGCATCGCTACGCAAAGTGCAGAAACTCAAAGAAGATCAAGATGGTGATTACTTTCTAACATCACTCTTAACCGAGCCCTTAAACGGCAACTTCTATAATTCAGAAGCGGTTGATTTCGATTTAATTCTTGAACAAAAAAAGAAGTTTAAGTTTCGCAAATGGAAAAAAGAAATCGGGGGCGACCTGGTAGCGGCCCATAATGTGAGATTGCAGAATCTGCCATATCTGGCCTTTGTCAATGGCGATGCTATGGGCAAATCAGTTCAGGGTGCTGGCGGGGCCCTGGTGCTGGGCTGCGTCTTTCAATCAATTATTGAACGTACCCGCGTTTCAAAACCCTTTCAACGCCTTAACCCTGAAAAATGGCTGCGCGAGGCTTTTCTAGAATTACATAAAGTTTTTAAAAGCTTCGATGGCTCAATGCTCTCATCGGTTGTGATGGGTCTACTTGATGAGCGCAGCGGAACTCTCTATTTTCTGAATGCTGAACATCCCCACCCTGTGCTATATCGCGATAAAGTAGCTTCTTTTATTGGTGAAGAGGTAATACACCGCAAACTGGGGCACCTGGGTGAACGCATGCGTATTTCTGTCACAACAGTTCAATTGCAGCCTGGCGACATTTTAATACTGGGCTCTGATGGTCGCGATGATATTCTCAAGCAGTATGAAGAAAATAAGGCAATTAATGAAGACGAAACCCTGTTTCTGCGTCTGGTTGAAAAGGCTGGGGGCAAACTGAAAAAGATCAAACAACTGCTTGATGCCGAGGGGCAACTAACTGACGACCTCTCAATTGTAACCATTAAATACAGGGGCTCAAAAAAGAAAGACCTTGCGCCCGAAGAGGCGCTTAAGCTGATCAGAGCAATAAAGACCGAAAAAGTCAGCTCGAAAATCAAAACTCATTTGGGGCGTCTGCGTGATGAGTTTGCCGAACATATTCATGTGACCAAGGCTCTCGCCTTTGGTCACTATAACATCAAAGAATATGAAGAGTCTTTTGCTTACGCCAGCGAATACATTCAGCAAAACCCCGGTGATTCAAAGTTTATCTATTTTGCTACTTACGTAGGTAAGCTGGCTGGCCAGACTGATGAAGCAATTGAACTTGGTGAACGCCTAAGGTTGCGCCAGCGTGGCAACCTGCGCAACCTTGTGAACCTTATAGATCTCTATTCTATTAAAAAAGACCAGGCCAGGGCGAATCAACTTCTTAGCGAAGCCGAAGAGATTGATGCTAATGATGAGTACGTTCTACGCTTGAAAAAGACTCTAAGCAAAAGAACGTCAGCTCAGGCCGGTTAAACCCGGGCCCGTTTGCGATCGCTGGCTTTCAGTATCTTTTTACGAATGCGCAGGTTTTCTGGGGTAATCTCTAGAATCTCATCTGTTGAAAGCAACTCAAGAGCTGCCTCAAGAGATAATGGCCTGGGGGGCGTCAGCTTCAGCGCATCATCAGAACCCGCTGCCCGCACATTGCTGAGCTTCTTTTCTTTGATGGGGTTAACTTCTAGATCATTATCTTTGGCATTGAGGCCAATCACCATACCCTCATAGACCGGCGTCTGATTTTTGATAAAAAGCTCGCCGCGTTCTTGCAGGTTAAACAAAGCATAGGTATTGGCTACGCCATCGACCATACTGATCATGGCACCGCGTTTGCGACTTTCAAAATCACCGGCAAAGGGGCGATAGCCCAGAAAAATACCTGACATGGTGCCATTGCCCCGCGTTTCAGTAAGAAAGAAACCGCGAAAACCAATAATGCCACGGGTAGGAATTTCAAACGTAAGGCGCACATAGTTATCAGAAATATTCTGAATATGAGTCATCTGGCCCTTGCGGCGGTTTAAATCTTGAATGATGGCGCCTGAATGTTCTTCGGGCATATCAAGTATAACTTCTTCAAAAGGTTCGTGTCGCGAGCCATCGACCTCTTTGTAGATAACTTCGGGTTTTGATACCCCAAGCTCAAAACCTTCGCGACGCATGGTCTCAATGAGAATAGCAAGGTGCAGCTCACCCCGGCCCGAAACCTTGAAGCTCTCGCCCTGTATCTCAACGCGCAGTGAAAGATTGGTCATCAGTTCGCGCTCAAGACGGGCTTTGATCTGTCTTGAGGTAAGCATTTTGCCATCACGGCCGGCCATGGGTGAATCATTGGCCTTAAACAGCATTGAAACGGTTGGTGGTTCGATTTGAATACGCTCGAAAGGTTCACCGGCATCAGCTGCCAGCAGACTGTCACCAATGGTCAATTCAGGAATACCCGCAATGGCCACGATATCGCCAGCCTCAAGTACTTCAGCTTCGATGCGCTGCAGACCCAGAAATGAAAATAATTTGGTTACCCGGTGTTTTTTGGCTTCACCATTCTCACCCCAGAGCATCACCTCATCGCCGGTTTTTACCTGACCAGAGAACACCTTACCAATACAGAGGCGCCCCAGATAGTCGTCGTAATCGAGGGTCGTAACCTGAAAACGAAACGGTTGTTCTTTTTCACCCTGATTATCGCGGGTATGATCTATGATTACATCAAGTAGAGGCGAAATATCTTTTTTCTCATCGGCCATGTCATGCATGGCGTAGCCCTCTTTGGCACTGCAATACACAATAGGAAATTCAATCTGCTGATCACTGGCATTGAGCTCAAGAAAAAGCTCAAACGTGTCTTCGATGACTTTTTCAACTTCGATGTTGGGCCGATCGATTTTGTTGATGGCCAGAATAATATTGTGCCCCATTTCAAGGGCCTTATTGAGAACAAAGCGGGTCTGGGGCATGGGGCCCTCACGGGCATCAACCAGCAGCAGACAGGTATCTACCATGGCAAGAATTCGCTCGACTTCACCGCCAAAATCAGAGTGCCCGGGAGTATCTACGATATTAATTTTTACATCTTTGTATTCAACCGCGGTATTCTTAGCGGTAATGGTTATGCCCCTCTCGCGCTCAAGATCGCCGCTATCGAGTACCCGCTCAGCTTTTTCTTTGTCACTGATACTGGTGCAGAATTCAAGCAGCTGATCAACCAGGGTGGTTTTGCCATGGTCAACGTGGGCGATAATAGCAATGTTCTTAATAGCAGACATCGTGCTGCCTGATCGCAGAATTGACTCAAGGCGAAAACCATAATAGTCAAAAGATCTTGCCAGAACCGAATAAAGAGGTAATGCTGGTTTATGGCTGGCCGCGCTATTCTATTCATTCTACTGATTTTTTCGGCCTGCGCTGAAAAAAGTAAACAAATGCAGCAAGACAATAACGCTACCGTGCTGACCAATGCTGAGCAAATTACGGCCAACCTGGGCAAACCAGTTGAAATCAGGGGTAAACTTCTCAATGCCAAACTGGCACCTCTCATTCAGAGCCCCGCTGGCCCCATTCACCTGATGGGTGATTACCCCTGGGTTGAGCAGCACATGGGGCAGACCATAAGCGTCAGGGGTGAGCTGGGCCGCCTAACCCAGAATGAACCTCTGCGCGCCAAAGATGGTGCTTACCGCGCCGGTTTTTCTG
>CAZHLC010000402.1:0-4752 GCA_964532545.1 uncultured Leptospiraceae bacterium
CCTTGAGAACTCAGGCTGTATTGGCCCCGATACTGCCTGGCATCTATGCATACTGACAATCAAAGATCAGCATAAATATCAGGCCGCCCTCGTATATTTCGAGAAATATGATTCATATGGTGAATACATCTTTGATTGGGAATGGGCGGGCGCTTACAGCCGCAGCGGTCTCAACTATTACCCCAAGGGGTTAGTGGCCAGACCGTTTACCCCGGCCGGTGGTCGGCGCATTCTCGTGGCTGAAGAGTATGACTTTCAAAGCAACGCTGCCGAGTTAATCAAAACTTATCAGAATGAGGCCAGAGCAGCCGGGCTTTCATCGGCACATCTTCTTTTTGCCACAGGCGATGAAGTCACCGAGCTAGAGAAACAAGACTTTGTTACCCGCATGACGCACCAGTATCACTTCACTAATGACAACTATGGCACTTTTGAAGATTATCTGGGCGCTCTTAAGTCAAAAAGGCGTAAGCAGATTCGTAAAGAGCGCCGCGAATTAAACGCAGAAGAGCTGAACATATCAGTTTTAACTGGTGCTGAAATCGAGCCTGCTCATATCGAAGCAGCCTATAGTTTTTATATTCACACAGGGGCCCGCAAATGGGGTACCCCATATCTCAATCGTGAGTTTTTTGATCTTATTTATGATCACTTTCGCCATCGGCTATTGCTAGTTCTGGCAGAAAAAAATGGCCATTATATTGGCGGTACCATAAATTTCTACGACGAAAGTGCAATCTATGGCCGCTACTGGGGGGCCCTGAGGCCGGTAAAACATCTTCATTTTGAATGCTGTTATTACCAGTTGATAGATTATGCCATCAAACATGGGTTGGCAAAGGTTGAAGCCGGGGCTCAGGGCGAGCATAAATTTGACCGCGGCTTTGAGGCCACGCCCATATATAGCTGCCATCGGTTTTTTGACCCACAGGCACATGAGGTAATTTCTCATCATATTAAACGCGAGAGGCAATACACAGAAAGACTAATAGAAGAATATGATAGAAAATCACCACTGAAGAAAGAACACTATGGCTGATAAAGATAAAATAAAAGAAAGAAAGGGTGAGCTGCTTGAAAAAGAAGAAGTCAAGCTGAAGCGGCCCCGTATGTACAAAGTGATACTGATAAATGATGATTATACCCCGCAAGAGTTCGTGGTTTATATTCTTGTTAAAGTATTTCATAAAAACGGGCAAGAGGGCCAGCGCATTATGTTAGAAGCACATACAAAGGGCCGTGCCATCATCGGCACCTATACCCATGATGTAGCCAAGACCAAGGTTATTCAGGTGGTGAAGCTGGCAGAACAGCACGAGCACCCCCTGCAGTGTATTATTGAAGTTGAAGAGGGGCCAGAATCATGACACTTTCTAAAGAGCTAGAAGAATCATTGCAGCGGGCCTATGACTTTACCCGCTCAAAACGACACGAATATGTCAGCCTTGAACATCTTCTCTATAGTTTGACTGATGATACTCAGGCGCGCGATTTACTTTCAAACCTCGGTGTTGATATCGATTCATTACGGGCCGAACTCATGCAGTTCATCGAAGAAACCTTTGAAAAGCTGCCTGAAGATCTTGAAGACTACGAACCTTCTTATACCCTGGGTACCCAGTTTGTGCTGCGCTTTGCAGCCATGCACGTACAATCAAGTGGCAAAGAAGAAGTCAATGCTCAGAACATCATAGCGGCCATGTTTCGCCAAGACGAATCGCACGCTGTTTACCTTCTGAATCAACAGGGTGTCAGTCGTTATGATGTGGTGCGTTATATCAGTCATGGGGTGGGCAAAACAAACAATGAAGGTGGTGCACCCACTGTTGAAGAGGGGCAGGCCAAAGACCCTCTTGAAGAGTTCTGCACCGATCTTAATGCAAAAGTAAAGGCAGGCAAAATCGACCCCATTATCGGCCGAGAACAAGAAATAGAACGTACGGTTCATATTCTGGCCCGGCGGCGCAAAAACAATCCTGTTTTTGTAGGTGAGGCCGGTGTGGGCAAAACCGCCATAGCCGAAGGCCTGGCATATAAAATTGTAAACGACGATGTGCCAGAGGCGTTGAAAGACATCACAATCTATGCTCTCAATATGGGGTTTCTGGTTTCAGGCACCCGTTATCGGGGTGATTTCGAAGAAAGACTGAAGGCGGTGGTTGATAAAGTCAAAGATGATCACAGCAAGGTTCTGTTTATCGATGAAATTCATACCATGGTGGGGGCGGGTTCGGCCTCGGGTAGTGCCCTTGATGCGTCAAATATGCTGAAGCCGGCCCTGGCCAGCGGAGAGATTCGCTGTATCGGCACTACCACTACCAAAGAATACCGCAGTGTTTTTGAAAAAGATCACGCTTTGTCGCGGCGTTTTCAGAAAATTGTTGTGCATGAGCCGTCAGAAAATGAAGCGATTCAAATTCTGAAAGGTATCAAAAAGTACTATGAAGAATTTCATAAGGTAACCTACAGTAAAAAAGCCTTAGAAGCCGCCGTTGAGCTTTCGGCCAAACATATTACCGATCGAAAACTTCCTGATAAAGCCATTGATATCTTAGATGAGGCCGGTGCTGAGGCCAAACTAAAGGGCTTTGCTCAAGTGAGCGTAAGGCATATAGAAAACCTGGTGTCGCGCATTGCCAAGGTGCCAGCCCGCACGGTGCAGACTGATGATCGTGAGAAACTCTATAATCTTGAAGACGAGCTTAAGAAGGTTATCTTCGGCCAGAACGATGCCATTGAAACAGTGGTGCAGGCGGTGCAGATGTCTCGGGCTGGCTTAAATGACCCGCAGAAGCCCATTGGCAGTTTCATTTTTGCTGGCCCAACCGGGGTGGGCAAGACCGAGCTGGCCAAACAGCTGGCCGAAGCCCTGGGTACTCACTTTCTGCGCTTAGCCATGAGGGAATACATGGAGAAGCCTACCGTCTCTAGATTGATTGGCTCACCCCCGGGCTACGTGGGTTTTGATCAGGGGGGACAACTCACTGAAGCGGTAGCCGCGAACCCCCATGCCGTGCTGTTGCTTGATGAAATCGAAAAAGCTCATGAAGATATTTACAACATTCTTCTTCAAGTGATGGATCATGCAACCCTTACTGATACCAATGGGCGCGAAGTCGACTTCAAGCAGGTTATACTCATTATGACTTCAAACACCGGGGCCAGAGAGAGTCTGCGCCTTGCCATGGGTTTTGACCGTAAGCAGAAAGAAGATCGCAGTAAAGAAGCCATTGAACGCTACTTCAGCCCCGAGTTTCGTAACCGACTCTCGGCCATTGTGCGCTTTAATTCACTTGAACAGTCTATGATCATCAAGGTGGTTGACAAAGTCGTGGCACAACTGGCCGAGCGGCTTTCAGCTAAGAACATAAAAATTGAATTAACTCAGAAAGCGAAAGAGTATCTAGCTGATGCAGGCTATGATGAAGCCCTCGGGGCCCGGCCAATTCAACGTATGGTTGATAAAGAAATCACCCGTAAGTTAACTCAAGAAATGCTCTTTGGTAAATTACAAAAGGGTGGCAAGGTGGTAGTTGATGCCGATGATGATGGGTTGCTACTGAATTTCAGTGATTAGCTGACCCAGTCGACCAGTTTGTCTTGAAGATAATAGGTTAACCCACAGAATAGCAAAACCGGGCCAATTAAACCAATCATCGAGCCTGCCAGATAGTGTCTAAACTTTATACTGGTAAGAGCCAAAGTGCTGTTTATTGGTGGTGACAGCCCACCCAGAGAGCGAATCGCAATTGTTGTTAAGATGGGTCTTTCATGTATTTTGCTTAGAATCTTGTGCAGAAACTGGCTTTTCAACAAATGCAGAGATTTGCCACCAATGATTCTGAAAAAAATGAAGCTACCTGTTGTTGAGAGTACAGCACCGGCATAGCTGATGGCCACTGCTGTTTTTGTGTCATAAATCAGCATGGCGGCTACCACAAACAGAGCCCCCGGTACATGAAGTATGGCCCCAACGATATTCAGGGCTAAAAACAGAGCCATGCCCCAGACGCCCATGGTGCTGACGGTGTTTCGAATTGATGTCAGGGTAAAGTAGTCACCCAGAGAGGTGAATCTGAGCATTAGAAAGAAACCAAGAATCACCAGTGCTACGGTAATCAATAAACGGGCCGGGTTCTTTTTCTGTTCTTCGCTCATGAAAAGGGGGTATCAATACAAAAATGCCCATTTTGCCCCAATGTCAATCGCAATTATCTGGTAAAGAAGTTGCTTTATTGAGCTCAACAGCCATATTTGTCACTATGAAGAAACTCGCATTGGGCTTTGTGGCCCTGGTAGCAATTGAGCACCTACTTATTCTCGTTATGGAAATGTTCTTATGGACATCTCTCGGCGCAAAGCTTTTCAAACTCGAAGCTGATTTCGCCCAGCAGACCGTTGTGCTGGCCATGAACCAGGGGCTCTACAATGGTTTTCTGGCAGCTGGCCTGATCTGGGCTCTTATTATTAAAGATGAAAAATGGCAGAATAATGTTGCCCTGTTTTTTCTGGGCTGCGTTGCAGTTGCAGGAATTTTTGGCGGCTTTACTGCAAAGTTGTCTATTATTCTCACTCAGGGCCTGCCTGCTATGTTGGGCTTTCTTTTTACCTATCTGGCACGCCCGAAACAGATTGTTTAATAGATAAGCATAGTTGCTGCAACCTGTGTGGCATATTAATTGCATAGAAAACTTTAAAAGGTAGTCGGTTAAATATATGATTGAGACCAATAGCCGGGTAGAAATTGTTCCC
>CAZHLC010000403.1:0-4739 GCA_964532545.1 uncultured Leptospiraceae bacterium
GATCGCATTGAAGCTGGCCCTGCCGGTGATGGGTACGCTGATATTAACAAGTCTCACTCTGGGTATGCTATACAAGGCAGCGCCGCAGATGAACATTCTGATGATTGGCTTTCCGCTGAAGATCTTGATTGCTTTTGTGGTACTGGCCTGGGTGTCGCCCATTGTGGTTGAGATGATGTTTTCGCAGTTTGATCTGTTCTTTTCACATCTCAACTACATGTTCAGAGCCTGGCCCAGGTAATCAGTCAGCCAGCTCTTGCAGCAGATCTTTAAAATCAAAGTCTACAATGTCTGCAGCCGTAACCAGATCATTGTTATCAAGGGCGCCCATAAGCTCTTTCATGAGAGCTACCAGTTTATCGCAGGTTTCAGATTTCTCTTGATTCTGGGCCATAACTGCAACCCCATCTGAAACATAGTCAATAAGACCTTCAAGAGTCTGAAAGGCTTCACCTTCTTTGCCGGCTGTTAGAAACTCAGCAACTTTCTCAAGTTTCTCTACGGTCGCAGGTATCTGTTTTTTAAACTCAGTGGTTAACTCTGCAATTTCATCTGGCTTGAGGTTTGAGAACCGGCCATTTTTGATTAAGATAAATACCCTGTCTTTTATTTGCGCCAGGTTTTCTATGATTTCAAGGGTATCGTTTTTTATATCGAGATTGCTGATATTATTCAGTAAAACTTTAAACTCTGACTTTTTAACCAACAATTGCTTTTCAATACTTTTGATTGAGTCGCCAACCCAGTTGAGCCCCTCTCTGATTTCAAGGGCCTTATCTTCGGCAACGGCCTGCTCAAGGGTGACCCGCTCGGCCAGGTATGAGCCCACCTTATCGATGTAGCGGTTTACCTCTTCGAGGTTTTCAACGATCAGATCGCGCTGGTCACCCAGCTGTATAGAAACAGTTTCTATTTCGCTTGAAAGAGCCTTTTCACCCACAGACTGGTTTTCTTTGCCCAGAGCCTCATAATCTAAAATGTAAAAATTCTTCTGGCTGGCCCATTCTTGCACGTGTTCAAGAACCTGTTCGAGACGAATTTCGTTCTCAAGTTTAAATTCAAGGGGCTTTTCGTTTACTAATACCTGCATAGTATTATGTCGGCAAAAATCGTAAATCAGCAGCGCTTTTTTCGGCCGAGGTGGCCGGTTTTCAGAGGCAAAAAGGCTATGCAGTGTGGCATCTGAAAAAACCTATGATTACATGAAAAAACTGAATATCATGCTCACCAACGACGATGGTATTCACTCAAATGGCCTTAAAACCATGAAAGAGGCCCTGCTACCCCTCGGTGATGTTTATACCTTTGCGCCCGCTGAAGAGCGCTCAGCCCGCTCTTCAGCCCTGACTATTCACGGTAACATTTATGTCAAAGACCTGGCCAATCACGACTACAGGGTCGATGGCTACCCCGTTGATTGTGTAAATATTGGCCTGCATGGTATTGAGCCAAAAGTTGATTTTGACCTGGTGATTTCTGGTATAAATCATGGGGTTAATATGGGCGACGATGTGCACTACTCGGGCACCGTAGGGGCCGCTAAGCATGCCTTTATTCACGGTTGCCCAGCCATTGCGGTCTCATGCGATATCTGGGAAACTACCGGCGATTTTCATCTGGTTGCTGATTTTATAGCCGGTTTTGTGCATGATTACGAAGAAGTTATTTTCGAACCTTCTCTGCTTAATATCAATTACCCGGTTTTTGAGGGCCCGGTGCGCGGCATGAAATGGACTAAATTGGGTAAGCGAATCTACCGAGATAATTATAAGAAGCAAGAGGGTCCCGATGGTGGTCAGTATTTCAACCTTGGGGGCTCAATTTTAAGCCACAAGGAGGAGGAGTCTACTGATTTCGCCGCTTTTCACAAGGGGTATGTCTCGGTGACTCCACTGAAACTCGATGCAACCAACTACCAACAACTCGAAAGACAACTTTGAAGAACTGGGCCTGCTCAGCCAGTTTGAGAAAAAAGATAGCGTATTAAACAGTATTATCAGCGATTCAGGCCTCGCTGATAAAAAGAAAGAGACTCTGAGCGAAATTGACCTTGCCGCACTGGGAATGCACTCAAACCGGCTGCTGCGCAAAAAAGAAAGTTCTTTTGACAAACTGTCTAAAAATAAAGCTAATTCAGGCGGCGCAGCCCTTTTTGGCGCTGAATTAAACCTGGGTATGTCAAACCAAGATATCGAACTAGACCTTGATGAAATTGACCGGGTTATTCGATTAAAAACCGATGCCCTCAAACTTTACCGCAAAAAGAATTTTTTAGAATCACTTTCTAAGCTTGAAGAAGCCATCAAGGTTATTCCCGGTGATCTTGATCTGATCTTCTATGAGGGCATGTGCCTGTTTCAAATGGGCAATGTAAGACGTGCCCACACAATCTTCTCAAAGCTGGTTGATCTTGATAAAAATCGCAGCATTGCCCTCTTGCCCAAGATGTTCAGCATGTCTCTCTTACGACTTGAGAAGTTTGCCGATGCAGAAAAGTTTCTCAAAGAGATTCTTTCAACCTTCAGCTATGACACCCAGCTGCAGAATATGCTGGGTTATGCCCTCGAGCGGCAGAATAAGCTGCTGCAGGCTGAAGAAACCTACCAACAGATTCTCGAAGAGCACCCCGATGACCCTAATGCCGCCAACTCACTGGCCTATATCTACTACCGTCTTAACAAGTTTCTTGATAAGGCTCTCAGCCTGGTAAAGAAGGCTCTTGATAAAGAACCAGATAACCCGGCCTACCTTGATACCTTTGCCATGGTTCTTCACAAAAGGGGCAACACCGATGCGGCCCGTAAGGCCCTAAAGAAAGCTCTTGAGAAAGCCCCTAAAAACGCTGAGATTCTTGCTCACGTAAATCAGTTGTTTGGTCTTTAACTGAGCCGCCATGGTAGATGTGGTTATACCCAGCTACCAGCGGCCTGAATTAACCTCCGAAGCAGTTCACAGCGTTCTTAAGCAGAGTTACAGCAGCTTTCATCTCTACGTCATTGAAGATGGTTCTAAAACTCTGCAGCTGCCCGCAGATGACCGTATAACTCTGATTCAGCTTGAGCAGAACCGTGGCCCTGCCTTCTGCCGTAATTACGGCGCATCGCTGGGCCAGGCTGACTACCTGGCTTTTCTAGACAGCGATGATCTATGGCATGAAGAAAAATTACAGAAACAGATTGATTTTTTTACCAACTCAGACCTGGGTTGGCAGCACACTGGTGAAAGCTGGTGGCGTGATGGCAACCGGGTAAAACAGAAAAAGATTCATCTAAAACAGGCCGGGCGCTTTCTTGAGCGGGCCTTTGCAAGGTGTCTCATTTCACCTTCAAGCGTCATGTTCAGGCGCCCGTTCTGGCAGAAGTTTGGTGGGTTTCTGCCCCATCTGATGGTTGCAGAAGATTATGAGCTCTGGCTTAGACTTCTGTTTCATTCTGCCGTGGGCTTTATTGATGAACCCCTGACTCTGAAAAGAGCTGGTGACTGGCCCCAGCTCTCGCAAACCATCGAAATAGACCGCTATCGTGTTCTCGCTCTGCACCGCTTTCATCGTTTGTTCAAGAAGCATGCAGACTATCAGAACTGGCACAGCAGCTGGTATGCCGCTATTACTCAGAAAATAGATTATCTTTGCAGGGGTGCAGAGAAGCATAACCGCCCTGAGCGACTACGTCAATACCAGAGCTGGGCCAGCGCTATTGAACGGCTGTGTTAGCCGCTCTGGCCACGTTGTTCACAAAACTCATCTGGGCCCGCCCGGCCGGAACCTTGAGGTATTCTTTGGCGTAGTGAATGATAAAATTACGATACTTTTCTTTTTTAGCCCTGGGCGGGTTCTTACGGTATTTATCCCAACTCATTCTGACAATCTGATAGGCGGCCCTGGTATCAAGGGGCTTTAACTCATGGGCTACCTCAAAGTGGTAGATCGCTGCATCGTAGAAGGCATCATCCCAGGTTTTTTTCGGGTGGGCATACTTCTCACGGCGGGCCGGCATAAACAGAGGCTTATACAGAGTCGCCCGCTCTTCTTTTGACAACCAGTTGAGTACCTGCCTGACGGTACGCAGGCGGCCGCGGGTGCGTTCAGAGGTAATATCGTAGATATTGCGCAGTAGAATACCCTTCTGGTATTGATATTCATATTTTGGCAGGCCCCGTGTTTCCATCATTTTGACCACCGAGGGCGAGATGCGGTGTCTGAACCAGACCAACAATTTTTTATAGTCACGCATCTGCTTCAACAGATGAAGATTACCCCGCATCTGCTGGCAGCGTATGCTTTTGCTTGAATCAAGACACTGCAGACCCAGTTTTCGAGTCGAGTTCATAATACGCTGGTTCATCCATTTCAGGTAATAACCGGGAATTTCAAGCACATCATTCACGTTCTGAAACTTTTTCAGCTTCTTCCATGATTCGCTCAGATGATTAAAGGCCTCATCGTTGCGCTGCTGTTTCTTCGCCATAAGAGCCAGCCTGAAATATGTTTCAGGCCGGTTGCTGTCACGCTCAAGGCTCTTGCGGTAAAAGTAATAGGCCTTCGGATAGTTGCCAAGAATACGATATTTATCACCCTTTTTATAGTATACCCAGGCGTCTCGCCGGTCAGTGCCGGTATCTCGCCGGGCGATATAATGGCCTTTTTTTACCATTGAGAGATTGCCCCGAGCCTTTAACATCCACCCCTGAAACTCTGTTTTAAAAATTTGTCCATAACATATTTATATATCAATAAAGAA
>CAZHLC010000404.1:0-4737 GCA_964532545.1 uncultured Leptospiraceae bacterium
GGGCGAAGCTGGGTGACTCTGCCGCGAAGGCTGTAGCTTCACTTTAACTGCCAGCTTGGGCTGTTTCTTTTTTAAAATGCGATAAAATTTACTGCTTTGGCTGTGATGTACAATTCGATCGAGCGAACCATGGGCCAGAAACATCGGTAAGCGCACAGAACTGGCCTGTGTCACCAGATTATCAATATTTCGCCAGCGGTTGGTAAATTTTTTGTAGGGGCCATACACTGCCGTCATTAAGTGGTCTTTTGGTGTCAATGTCTGATCAAAATCACCAGAAAAGGCCGCAATCGCCTTGAAAAGCCCTGGCCTGTGAATGGCCAGCTGGGCAGCGCCCCTGCCCCCAGTAGAGATACCCAGAACATAGTTATGCTGGGTTTTCAGAAGCAGCTCTCTCGACTGCACTGCAGGAATTAAGTCGTCTATGACCCATCTTAGCCCTGGTTTAGAGAGGGCCTTGCGACGTGTCTGGGCGAAAAACTGGCTGGCATAGATGGTCTTTTTCATTTCAGGCAGAATCAGGCAATAACCGCGCCTTTTGGCCTTGGCAAGCAGACCTGTTTCTCTCTGCATACGTTTTCGCGAGTGATTATAGCCAGGCAGCACCAGAATATTCTTTGAACAGGTTTTAAGCTTAACCAGATCAACTTTCACTTTGCCCACAGAAAATGTCTCGATGGCGGTCAGTTTAGCGGTAAAAAGAAGCGCCAGTAGAAACATTCGCATTTTTCAAAGTCAGTCAAACTGGTGGCATAGCAAGTCAAAAATACTTGCCTTGGTGATGGCAAACACCATCACATTCTATGAACTTTCCACGGGGATATAAAACCTTCGCGACAAACTGCGGTATTAAAGACAAGACTCTTGATCTTGGCCTGGTTGTTTCTGAAGTACCGGCCAACGCTGCGGCCCTGTTTACACAGAATAAGTTTCCGGGTGAGCCGGTCGTTGTGGGCAAGAAACACATTAAAGATGGCAAGCTGCAGGCCGTTATTGTGAATTCCAAAAATGCCAATGTTGCTACTGGCAAAGAGGGTTACCAGATTGCGGTTGATATCTGTAAAAAGCTGGCTAAAGAAATCAATATTAAAACAAAGCTGGTCTTGCCTTCATCAACCGGTGTAATAGGCCGGCGACTGCCTGTTGAAAAAGTACTTTCAGCTCTTGATGGTTTAGAGGGCCAACTGGTGTCACCCCCTGATTTTGAGTTATTTGCCAAGAGCATAATGACAACTGATACTGTTCACAAGATTGTCAGCAAAAAAGTGGGCAGGGCAACCATTGTCGGGGTAGCCAAGGGTTCAGGTATGATCGAACCCGGTATGGCCACCATGCTTTCGTATTTTTTTACCGATGCCAAGGTTCCCAAAGATCAATTAAAGAAGGCTTTGAAAGCAGCCACCGAAGTATCATTTAACAGTCTTTCGGTTGATAGCGATACTTCAACTTCAGACACTGTGGCCATACTGGCCAATGGTCTGGCTGGCAAGGTTAAGTATAAAGATTTTACAAAGGTCTTGACTGAGCTGGCTATTGAGCTCACCAGAAAGCTGGCCCGCGACGGAGAAGGTGCCACCAAACTTTTTATTGTCGATGTAAAAAATGCTCACTCGAAGAAAGATGCCCGCCGCATTGGTAAGAGCATTATTAATTCGCCCCTGGTAAAAACAGCCATCTACAAAGGTGACCCCAACTGGGGCCGCATTACTATGGCTGTTGGTAAAACGCCGGGCATAAAAATAAAACCAGCGAAAATGAAAATTCTCTGGGGAAAGAAACCCCGCAAGTATGGTGATGATGAGCTTGATGAACTGTCAAAATACCTGCAGACTAACGAAGAATTATATCTGACCGTAGATCTGGGTTCTGGCAAATCGGCCTGGCGTGTTTACGGTTGCGACTTGACTGAAGAATATGTCAAGATCAACGCTTATTACACTACGTAGAAAACAATGAAGATTGGCACCTTTGAAAATGTTGTTCGTATTGTCACAGCCTGCCAGATATTTTTCTTCACCTCAATATTTGTCAGCACCTTTAAACGCGGTCAAAAAACCCTCATAGTAGCCACCTTCTATATCAGCATCATTGCCTATGTTCTGCGGGTATACGTCAAAGACGACAGCCAGTATCATTTTATTACCTACGCTTTTTATCTGCTGATTTTTGCCATACCCTGGCTGATTTGGCTTGTTTCAAAAGCTCTGTTTGATGATGAGTTTAGTTTAAAGCCCCTGCATTTTGTTCATTTGATCTATATTGAGATTCTTAACTTTGTTTACTTCTTTCACCATGTGAGTATGCAATACAGCTTTCTACCACATTTAAAAGATGGCTGGTATTCATATATTATTCAGTCCCTGCCCTATCTGCTGCAGTTGATATTTTCTGCCCTTGCCCTGGTGGTGGCCTTTCGTGATGTTAACACAGACCTGTTAAACCCACGCCTGCGTTTCAGAAAACTGTTTATATCGCTGGCTGGCGGCCTGTTGCTGTTTGTTACAACAGTTGAGCTGGCCTCAGTTGGGCAGCCCGAATCGACCTTCTTTCAGATTCTTTTTGTAATTCTGATTTTCGTTATTACCTATTATTTTTCAATTAGAGCCATTGATTTCAGCAACTCATTCTTTTTGCAGAAATCTAAAGCGGCTGAAGAGAAAATTCAGATCGATCAACAGCTTATGAACCGGTTTGAAGACCTTGTAAAAAAAGATAAGGTATATCTTGAGCCCGAAGCATCTGTTCACCTGATTGCCCGATCACTGCAAGAGCCTGAATACAAGGTACGCCATATGATCAATACCACCATGGGTTTCAGAAATTTTAATGATTTTCTGAATCATTACCGCGTTGAAGAAGCGAAAATGCGCCTCACAGAAGAGGCTGCTGGCGATGAATCAATTCTTGGTATAGCTTATGCCATCGGTTACAATTCATTGGCACCTTTTAATAAGGCTTTTAAAAGAATAACCGGCCTTGCACCTTCTGAGTATCGCAAAAAGAGCTTCGCCGGTAAAGAGAAGTGAGATTCAATCAGGGGGCTGGTAGTTTCAATGGGCTACCAGTTTCTATCAACGTTTTCAGCCCCGAAACTATGATCAACCAACCATTGTTGGTAGCTTCAAAAAGCTCGTTTTCTTTTATATTCTCATGAACTATTGTGAGCTTAACGGCGTCTCCCATTTCTATCAATTCGTAAGTGACCAATGACTCATTTGAGGCCTGACCATTCATATGAGCTATGAATGTATGTACCAGCTTATGGGGCGAATTGATTTCTTTTATCTCGCCTGATACTCTGACCTCATCACCGTGAGTATATGTGATTTTGCTGCCTGCTTTCAGTTCTCCCTCAAATCTGCAACCCATGTAATACTTTTCAGTCATATCGGCATCGATAATTGCATGCCAGAGTTTTTCGATCGTTGTTTTAATAATTATTGAATGAATTTGTTTCATTGATTTTTCCTCTAGGTTATATTTTAGTGATGTAAGTTGAGCCGCCCACAGTCGGCTGTAATCAGATAGATATCGGTCATATATGAATTGAAAGGGCACCGCATTGAAGTAGTACTTCTTTTCGGGTCTCTGCCATTCATGATTAATTAGGCCTGCCTTTTCAAGAACCAATACATGCTTTCTTATGGCAAACCTTGATATTTCAAAATGTGCGCTGAGTTCATTAACGTTGATTGCAGGCTTATTTCGCACAATATCGAGTATTCTTCTTCGAACGGGGTCGGCCAATGCTTTGAAAACATTCGTTAATTCTTGATCATTATGCATGAACTAAGTCATGCTTCTTTCTTAATCTTTACTCCTCCGATAAATAACAAAATTGCCATTGCCACAAAGGCTATGATACCGATCAGCCCTATGGGGGGAAAGTCTTTCGGCGCCCCAAAAGCCCCCTTGAGAAAAAGGCCTATTGGTAGAAAAATTGTCAGAACTGCGGCCCATGAGAGAAAACTCTTAGTTTTATCGCTCAGCCCCAGTCGGTCAATTATGATGCCCACCATCAGGTTGAGTAGACCCATGGGCATACCATGTGAATGGCCTTCTCGTAGATAAAAACGCGCTTCTGTTAAGAGGTGATTTCCGTCTTGAATGCTGTATTGGTCAAATGTGCCCCCGAGGGCAACCCCACCAAAAGCTGCCACCAGAATAAAGGCAGCACCGATTATTATATTTAATTTTCCGTATTTCATGTTTAACTCCTATATGTGACCCTATGGTCACATATTATGATCTGTCAAGGCATAATCCATTTTTTGGGTAGCGAAAGCTAGATATCGTCTTCTGAGGGTTTTTTTTCTGCTTTTTGGGGGTTTTGTTGTTCGCCAAAACTGAGGTTAGAACTGGCATAGGTGCTACCAAAATTATTGGCCAGTGCAACAACCTGGTTTAGTGCATCAATGAACTGGTGCCGATCTAATTCGGCCAGCGGATGCATATAGAGTGACCACAGGTAACCATTTGAGATTGCGTATTTTACGTCGAGGGCCCGGTGAAAATGAGCAGCCAGCATGATCGCCATTATCTCTGGGGTTAGCTTATCAACTGTTGTTATGGGTGACATGATGCGCATTCTGTTATGCTTTTCATCAGTTAGAATCACCAGGTTTCGATTCTGATAGCTTAGACGCCATTGCCCATTTTTGCCTTCAACTTTCGAAGTAAGACCGCGAATAATCTTATCGATGTTTTTATTGCTGAATTTTTTGGTTTGAGCTGAAG
>CAZHLC010000405.1:0-4731 GCA_964532545.1 uncultured Leptospiraceae bacterium
TCGCCGCCAGATTGAACTTAATGACAACCAGGTGACCGGTTTCAGCATGCAGCTTACCTGGTTTTTTAACAGCAGAAGCTGAGGTTTACTGCAGGCGGTTCAGAAATCTGCTGAGAGTAACCTTGCGCAGTGTCTGCTTTTTGCCGTCTTTTTTCTCTAGCACGCTCAGACGACCACGCATAAATCTTCTAAAAGGTGGTGAACCTGCCTTGAGTGATAGGTAGAAACTATAGTAGAGTTTGCCCCTGACAGTGATGGTGGTTTTAGCGCCAGCCTGCTGGTCAACCTGAAGAAAATCAAACTCATAAACCAGCTGGTGCAGCTCTTCAGCCTTGATGGTTTTTTTATCTAAGAGTTTACCGTAACCCTTGAGCCACGATTTCTTGCGGTTATACACACCCTTAAAAAAATCTTCGGCCTTGATCTGCCATTTAGCGCCTATGGCCGAGGTGGGTATGGCCAGAGCACGGGTTGAATGATACTCATCAACAAGTCTGGGATATACTACCCGGCTGATAAGGGTCAGTTGTGGTTGAGTCAGGGGTTTTGCTGGGGTAATGGCACGCTCAGCTGAAAGCGTACGGGGCACCTCAATTGATTGGCCAAAAACATTGGCCAGCTCGACATTCTGTTGTCTCACAAAGGCTGCCGAAGAAAAACTCAGAGCCACCCCATCTGAGGTTGGTTTGGCAGTGAAAACAGCATCGGTTTCTTCGATGCCAAAAGGGGCTTCGCAGCCGGTGCCCTGGCAGCCATAGTTGGCCTTTGCTGTAACAAAGTATTTTCCCTGGTAATTGAGCCAGTTGTTAAAGTCATATGATATGGGGTCTGCTGCCAGTGACAAGCAGGTAAGCAGATAGAAAAAGAGAACCGCAACAGATTTCATAACCCAATAAAGGGCGGGTTGCACCCCTGGGCAATGACTTTTTCTCAGCCTCGTCTTTTTACAATGAATTTGCTGTACTGTGGCAGGTGATACATCTCAACACAGTTTACCAGGTGTTTGTAGATCTCATGCATCTTGCTGCCCGGTGGTTTATCGTTCATCATCTGGCGAAACCCCTCGCCGATGGCCTCACGGCTGGTCTTGAAGTCTGAGAGGGGAATGTACCAGAAGGGTGATTCATCACCTGTAATCAGATTCTCGGGCAGTCGTATTTTCACAAAGGCCAGATTAAGGGCTACATCGATATTTCTAAGAATCTTCTCTGGCTCTTTTTTAAATTTTTTAAATTCTGGTAATTTTTCAATAAGCACATCAAGGTTGGCAGCAAGGTCAGAGCCAGAAAAGGTGCGGTGGGCCAGAGTTTTAAACCGGGGGGGAATCAATTGCCCCGCCACAACCTGATTTACCTTCTTATAGAAGTCTTTCTTTTTTTCATCTTTTTCTTTCTGCAGGTCAGCTGCGGCTGGCACCTCGGCCCCACCCAGCTCATCATCGATTGCGCCGCCTGTTTCTTGCGGCGCTGAGCCCTCGCTCTGTTTCTCTTTTTTCTGGCGCCGTTTAAAAAACAGTTTGGCCAGAAGAGGCAGGGTTAGCAGCCCCCCACCGGCAACCCACATGGTGTTCAGGGCCCCGATGGCCGCAAAAAGAAATAGCCAGCCCAGCGAAAGCAGCACACCCTGAACAATATTGTACTTTGAGTCAAATTCAGCCCGTTTGGCCTTCTCTTTGCGCTCGCTGGTATACCTGTGTGAGGTTGAAGCAAACTCGGCCTTCTGGCCCTCGCTGATCTGCGAATTTAAACGATCAGCAAGGGCAGGGTGGCCCTTGATGCTTTTCTCAATTTCATACAGTATCTCAAGCCGTGCTGCATAACTTTTGCTGCTCACCGCCTGACGTGCCATGTGGGCCTCAATGGCCAGAAAATAGCAGGGGTCAACCAGGTAGACCTGTGACAGATCTTCTTTGTGTTCGGGCCGCACCCAGAAACCAAACTCAGTGGCGAGCATGTCGAAAAGCTTATGGCTATAGTGGCTGATGCTTTCATCATCGAGAATATTCACACCGCGAATTTCTTCGCGCAGGTTTATCTCGGTTATATCGCGTATATCTGGGTTTGAACTGTGGGCCCTGATTTTCGTTGAAAGGCGGTTTGCAAGGTTCTCAGTGTTTTTCTGGTGGCGCCTGGTAATCAGGTCATCTTTAAGGCGGTCAAGTTTTTCAAGAATCTCAAAGGCATGGTGAATCTTCTGCCAGTTCTTGTTAAAATTTTCATCGGTAACCCGATCATGAGGAAAGGTCTTGATCAGCTTTGTCAGGGCCACAGCCTTTTCTTTACGCTGGTTACGGCCAGGCACACTGTTGGCAAACTTCGCAGCAAACTCACTGGCCCCCTGCACAAAAGTCTGCCCATGGCCGCCGGTATGTTTCTCGGCATGGTTTTTCAACCAGGGCAGCAGCTGGTTTTCAAGAGCATCAACCTGGGCCCGGTAATGCTCGATCAGCTCAGGGGTCTGCTCGTAGTGCCCCAGGTCATCAAGGCGCAGCTCATCGATGACGATGTGGTAATCATTGATAACCTCATAGAGATAGTTTTTACTTTTGGCATACTGAACAAAACGCTGCACAAAGTCACCGGTGGCCAGGGGTGAGAGCTCAAGGTCTTTAAAGGCCTTGTGTATAAGCCGCTTAACTTCGTTTTCAAGTGCCAGGGCCCGCGGCACAAAGGCGGCCTTGTTATCTTTGCGGGTAACCATCAGGGCCGCACCGGGGTTCTGCTCAGGCAGATTTACCGGCCGATTGCGGCGGCTTTTGATAATGGCATCAATTTGGGGTTTCGAAAAATCAAAACACTGCCTCACAAAGTCGAAGGCGTCACGCATGTTATCAACAAGGGGGGGATGTATCAACGCCAGCTTCAGGCGTACTTTGCCACCCTCTTGCAGCAAAAACGGATAAAGATAGGCTACCCGGTTCTGGCCATTGCCCCGGGCGTCGGTAATTCGTTCAAGAGCCCGCTGCAGAGCCGACGGGGTGGCTTCGTTCTTAAACTGGTCAATGGTAACAAGGTACGTTGGGCTTTTTTCTTTGACCTGATCTTGTTGAAACAGGCGGGCCTTGTCTTCGAGGCGGCCCAGAATCTCAAATTCAACCGGGCTGGGGTGGGCGAAGATGGTACGGTCTTTAACCAGAATTTTAGGCCGGTGGCTGACAAACTGGTTGTCACCGATTTCGGGGGCCGCCACTTCGGGTTGGGGAATAATCGGTTCTTCGCTCATGGCCGGGTCAGAAATGCAGGCAGATTTCAGCCGGGCAAGTTATTTAAAGAACTAAATAATGTACGGGTGGCTAAATAGTAATTGTCATCGATACCTGATTCTGGGCACTGCTACCTTCGTGCCCAGAGTCTTTTTCATATTCTTCTGCTTCCTCGTTTCACTCTTTGCAGTCGATGATGGCCCCTATGTGTTTCATGAGAAGTCTTCTACCCGCGTGGTCTATATCAAAAAAGACAAGGTCATCGAAAAAAAGTTCGACAAGAAGCTGAGAAAGTTCAAGGGCTTTGCCGGCGATAGCCGCAGCTATTCACTTGAATTACCCTCCAGTTTTGTAAGCCATTATGATAATGTCTCTCGCTGGTTCGCTATAAGCGATATTCATGGCCAGCACGAGGTTTTTCTCAACCTGCTGCGCCAGGCCGAGGTGATTAACAAACGTAACCGGTGGAGCTTTGGCAAGGGCCATCTGGTCATCACCGGAGATGTATTTGACCGGGGGCCCGCCGTGACTGAGAGCGTCTGGTTCATTCTGCATTTGGCCCGCCAGGCCCGCCGCGATGGGGGGCGAGTGCATTACCTGCTGGGTAATCATGAAACCATGGTGCTGCGGGGTGATGATCGCTATCTGCATAGAAAGTATCACCGAGTGGCAAGGCTGCTGAAAATGCCCATGGCCCAGATCTATGGCCCGGCCAGTTTTCTTGGTCAGGCCCTGCGTCGCCAAAACGCCCTGGTTCGTATTAACGATACCCTCTTTCTACACGGGGGTATACATCCCCAACTGGCCGAAGAACGCATGTCGCTTTTCACCATAAATCATCTGGTGCGCAACAATATCGATACGGCCCGTGGCCAGCAGAGAATTGATTTTCTGTTTGGGTCATCGGGGGTTTTCTGGTACCGCGGCTTTTTTCGCCAGCGCCGCAAATACGAGAAGATTACTTCAGCGCAGGTGAAAGATGTTCTGGCTCACTTTAAAGTCAAACGTATCTGCGTAGGCCATACCACCAAGAAGCAGATAAAAAGCTATTTTGATGGCCGCATCGTAGCCATTGATGCCGGTATTAAGTATGGCATCAAAGAAAAGGGCGAGGGGCTGCTTTTTCAGCATGGCAGTTTTCGCCGGGTTACCAGCGATGGTTCTCTCTTACCGATACGCGATTTGCCCTACCAGCAGCAGATTAAAGAACGCAGTTGGGAATAGTTAACTCTTGACCGCACATCTCATCTTCACTTTTGATCGCGAATGGCTAAATTATACTACGACGAAGATTGTAACCTAGAAATACTGAAAGATGACACCGTGGCTGTGATCGGCTATGGCTCACAGGGGCATGCCCAGGCCCAGAACATGAAAGAATCGGGTGTAAATGTAATTATTGGTCTGCGCGAGGGCTCAAGCTCAGCTGAGCAGGCTAAAAAAGACGGTTTTGAGGTGCTCTCACCTGCTGAAGCCGCTAAAAAAGCTACCATTATTCAAATCTTAGCCCCAGACACCGTTCAGGCGAA
>CAZHLC010000406.1:0-4701 GCA_964532545.1 uncultured Leptospiraceae bacterium
CAGCACTGCAGCTTTCGGGCAGAACCTTAAATTTGTTACCCCCTCAGAATATAGCGAGGCCGGGCCATTGCAGTTATCATTTATTGACCTGGCAGTACCCGGTTACGGCATGTTTTATCACAAACGGTACTGGTGGGGGGCGGGTTACCTCACTGCCAAACTCAGCGGGGCAGCCCTGATTTTTATTGCCCAGCGTAACTACTCTTTCTGGAACTCTGCGGCTAACTCAGCCACCGCCTTTCAAAGCTCACAACCGGGCACGGTTTTTTTTAAAAACCCTATCAATGGTGAAGCCACGACGGCCCGTGAGATGCAGAACAGGGCAGACTCAGCGTTTCTACTGATGCTTTATGCCATTGTGCTTGAAGCCGTAATCTATGGCGTCAGTTTCTATCACACCTACCGCTACACCGCCAGCCTGCAGAAAAAAGGTGAACCCTTTTACAGGGTCAGCCCAGAAAATGTAGGAATGTTTGAAACAGGCACTGGCTATAAAATGGCCCTTGGCTATAACCAGCGTTTTTAGTTATTAAAAATCATAGGGTATCTGATTGGGCACACTGACCTGATCAGGAATATGGTCACGGGCAAGCGCTGCGATGACCAACGCAACTTCATATTCGCCCAGGGCACGCGACTTCTGTATCTGGCGACGTCGATGTTTTAACACGACTAAGTATCCCTGGGTTGCTTTATGAACTTCAAAAACAAAATCACCCTGGGCTGCCTTGAGCCCTACTTTGTATTTACGATGTTTGTTAACCTCGGTGAGTGAACGCTTTCTAATGACTTTGTCTACACCATCTAACGTAATAGTTATCTGTGAAACAGTGGGCTGAGGCTTTACGACCGGCTTTTCAGCTTGTTCGGGCAGAGACTGGCAGCTCAAAAATTTTAAGAGAAGAATAAGCGTCATCTTTTTCGAAATAGCCGTCATAGATAATAATTATCTCAGTCGATTTGCCAGGGTCAATTATAAAATAATACTCACCGGTCATGCGCCGTATAAGATCAAGACCCCGCCCCCGGTCAAGAATCTGGTCGCTGATGTCTTCACCCGTCTCAAGCGAACGCTCAAGCAGATTCTGCTGTTCAATGGCCTTGCCAAGACTGTCTAACACGACCTTGGGCGTCAGAGTACCACGAAAGTCTCTCACCGCAATGCCAAACTGGCTTTCACTGCAGCCAAACCTGACTACCACCTTGTATGGATCGGGCAATTCAATGGCAACCCGGTCTTTTTTCTGCTGGCCGTAACCATGTGAATGATAGATGGCATTGGTGAGAATCTCTTGCCACACAAGATCCATCTCGAATTGCATTTCAAACTTAAAACCCCATTCATCAATATATTTCAGAATGGCATCTATGGTGGGGCGCAGCTGGGTCGACTTGGTAATTTCGATTCGGCGCAGCTGGGTGATATTCATCAAATAGTTTTCAAGCCCAAACCATAATTTCGGGTTGGGATTTAGTAACTTGCCGATTACATTTAAAAGCTCTGATGACTTGATCGGTTTATTAAGAACCTGGGTAATATTCTTATCAGTAATAAGATCAAAATGAAAATCAATATCTTCTTCAGTGCTGAGAATTACAGGTGTTTGATGCTCAATTCGCAGAAAATCTACCAGGTCAAAGTCAGCCTTGCGAATCATGGCAATATCGACCAGCGCCAACTGGTATACATTGTTATCTAGGGCCTCTTTAAGCTCATCAAAGGTCTGGCAAAGGGTATAACCATACCCCCCCTTGGTCAGAATACTGGTAGTCACATCGCGATAAAGTTCATCATCATCAACAACCAGAATCTTTGTGTTCATAGGGCAGTTACGCTGACTAACGACTCAGAGCCGAGGGTCAATACATTTTTTGGTTTGACTGGTCAGGGTTATGCAATCTTTATCTGCTATGCATTTTCGAGATAGCCGCAAAAAGATTTCTATTTATATCAATAAAAAAGACCGCTACAAGGGCAAAAGACTCTATAAACACATAATGCAGACAATCTACGAACTTGAAGCCTCGGGCTGCAGCATTTTTCTTACTGCCGCCAGTTACGGTTCTGACTACCATATTCGCTATCAGGGAAAGTTTACTTTTTCAAGACACAGAGGCCTCGAGATCGTAGTCATTGAAACCGAAAAGAAAGCACAGCAGATTATTGAAAAAATCAGCCCTATCATACCCAACGGCCTGATCACCATTGAAAATATTGAGATGATCAGATTCAGCAAGGCCCAGCCGACCGCTGAAGACCAGCAGCTGATTGAGCAAATGTCATCAAACAGGTAGCTTTTTAAGAAAGCTGCAGGCAACCTGGGCTGCACCAAAACCGTTATCAATATTAACCACCGAAACACCACTGGCACAACTATTCAGCATGGTTAGCAGGGCAGCTATACCCTCAAGATTGGCACCGTACCCTACACTGGTAGGCACAGCTATAACCGGAGTGGAGACTAATCCGGCGATAACAGAAGGTAGAGCCCCTTCCATACCAGCGATCACAATGGCCACAGTAGCAGCTTCAATATTATCACGGTGTTTGAGAGTGCGATGCAGGCCGGCAACCCCCACGTCGGTGATAACCTCTGTCTGGGCCCCGTGAAACTCACAGGTTACTCTCGCCTCTTCTAGAACATTCAGGTCTGAAGTTCCGGCAGAAACAAGAGCCACCCTGCCCGGCAACGCGGCTGCCTGGCCCGCACCAGCCACAATAGCTCTGGCCCGCTCGAAGTGTTCGCATTCTGGCAGGGCTTCTTGCAATGAGCTGGCCTGCTCAGACCTGATGCGGGTGACCAAGACACGCCCACTCTGATCAATGATGCTCTGGCTTATTTTGATTATTTCATTTTCGGTTTTGCCACTGCCCAGAATAACTTCGCCAAAGCCCGTACGCTGCTCACGGCCATGGTCGACACTGGCCTCATCAATCTGCTCAAACCAGTAGTTCGCAAGGCGCTTACGCGCATCTTCTGGTGAAAGCGTTCGGTCTCTGACCTGTTGTAGAATCTGTTCAAGGTTGTGGGCGGGCACGTTTTTGACTACCAGCTGTATCGGTGCAGCAAAGCACTTTTTCATGAAAAAGTTTCAAAAATCTGGGAAAAATTTCGTGTGAAGGGGTATTACCCTGATATGAAAGCTAGCGCCAATAGATTAAAAATAGAAGATGTCTTTGAAATTCGCCTTACCCAGCTAACATGGCAACAAATACGGCAGAATGCGATTAAACAAAGGCTGAGCTATAGCTGGATCGTGCGACTCTGCTTATTCAAACTGCAGACCGAGGCTTCTGTGCGCAACTCTGAAATCGAATTACTGCACCAGAAACTGAAGGCGGCCTATGGTACAAATCAGCAAAAGCTGCATCGCCACCAGCTCTGTCTCTACGGCAGTGATGGGGCCTATCTTCGCTTACTGGCTCATTCACTGGGGTTCACAATCAGCCAACTGGTTCGTATTGCAATTGCAAAGTATCTCGACCAGGTCATCACTGAACTGGCCCAGGGCTACGATGTTGTAAAACAGGGAACGAAAATTTTCAGGAAAATATCAAACTTAAAACAGGCTGTTATGAAATTCCATAACAAACAACTTTATTTTGAACACTTTCTTGAGACAAGCTACTGGCCATATGTGCCACTCATTGATTATAGGCGGCTGGTACCCTGGTAGCAGTACCTAGTAGGCGGCCAGTAGAATAGATTCAACTTCGTTTTTAGTGAGTTGCCTGGGGGCATTAGCCAGGTGCGGGTAAGTCACGGCCAGTTTGGCAAGTTTACCCAGGTCGCCCTTTGATACATCAAACTCTGAAAGGCGTGAAGGCAGGTTCACTTCAAGAAAGAGACGGCGCACGCCTTCAACAGCTTTAATGGCAGCTTCAATCACCGAGATGTCGGCTACGTTTTCTTCGAGGCTGCGGGCGATGTTCACATAGCGGGCTGGCGCTGCAGTCAGGTAGTATTCCATCACGTGGGGAAGTATCAACGCCAGGGCAAAATGAAAATCGAGTTTAGTCTCGGTGCTCAGTGCCATAGACACTGCATATGTTACCCCGAGGGGGCTTGAGGGCAGTGAGCTGCCGGTCATGGCCGAACCCCAGAGCATATTGGTTACGGCTTTTTCATTGTCTGGTTCACGGTAGAAAGTATTCAGATTTTTTTTAACGAGGTCAATCACTCGCAGAATAAGGGTACTGGTGATAGGGTTGGCCTTGATTGACAGAGCGACTTCAATGGCGTAGGCTAGAAGTGCGCCACCTATGCGGGCAGCTTCATCTGATGTTAAATGCGAGCTGATCTTGGGGTCGTAAAAACAGGCCTTGGGAAAAATCGTTTCGTTATCATAGTACTTACGCACCCCGCTTTCAGCATCTACGATGGTGAAGCCCGGCACGAGTTCTTCGCCCAGGGTGGGCTCAATCGGAATTGTTATGATGGGCAGAGCCGGTTTCTTGGCCTTCGCCTTGCCATTGAGCAGGTCAGCTGCAAAGCATGAGTTATTGGCCAGAATGGCCACGGCCTTGGCTGTATTAAATGAATCAATTCCGCCATAACCAACAATTACGTCGGCATGAGATTTTTTTGCGAAATAGACAACAGAGTCAATCTGCTCTGTATCGGGTTCACCATACAGGTCATCATATACGATGGCCCCCTCTGAATGTTTCGAGAGCCCGTTTTTAATGATAGCTAATTC
>CAZHLC010000407.1:0-4694 GCA_964532545.1 uncultured Leptospiraceae bacterium
TATTGATTCACTCACAAGAACAAGACATTCGCATCGGTCAAGAGCACTATGACCGTGGCAATGACTTCTTCGGCTACTTTCTGGGCGAATCAATGATCTATACCTCTGGTAAGTTCAAAAGCACTGACGAATCACTTGAAAAAGCCCAAGAGCGCAAGATGGATGAAGTCTGCACCAACCTTCACATGAAGAAAGGTGACAAGTACCTCGACATCGGCTGTGGCTGGGGCACTCTGATTGCTCACGCCGCTAAAAACTACGGTGTACACTCAACCGGTGTTACTGTAGCTAAAGAAGGCGCTGCCTTTGCCCGTGCCCGCGCTAAAGACTACGGTGTAGAAGACAAGGTTCGTCTGTTAAACATTGACTACCGCGACATTCCCAACGAAAAATATAGCCGCATCTCTTGCCTTGAAATGGCCGAGCACGTGGGCGTGAAAAACTTTCAGCCCTTCATGCAGCAGATTTATGACCTTCTTGAAGACGACGGTCTATTCTACCTGCAGATCGCTGGCCTGCGCCGCGGCTTTATTCTTGAAGACCTCAACTGGGGCCTGTTCATGAATAAGTATATCTTTCCCGGTGCTGATGCTTCTACCCCTCTTTCATGGGTAATCGAGCAGCTTGAAAAAGTTAACTTCGAAGTACACAAGATTGAGAACGTAGGTATTCACTACTCACATACCATTCATAACTGGTACAAAAATTGGCTTGAAAACAAAGACGACGTAGTGAAAAGCTATGGTATCTGGTGGTTCAGGCTGTTCGAGGTTTTTCTTGCATGGTCAACCATCATCGCCCGTCAGGGTTCATCAACCTGCTGGATGATTACCTGCAACAAAAACCTGAACGAGTTTGATCGCGATCAATTTATTGGCGAAGAAAATGTTTGATTGAAGGGGCAAAGCCCCTTCGACCCCATTCTCTGAGAAATCAGAGATCATAAAAGGCCTTTCGGGGCCTTTTTAAGTTATAAATCTACGGGGGCAATGGCCCCGCGCCTCAGCCGATGTCTTTTTGAACGACCAGGGCTCGCTATCGCGATCGGTTCTTACTGCCGTGCGAACCTGCCCCGGTCTCATCGTCTTCGGCTCCCCCCTGACGAACATTCTCTTATTGCCAGCCCGGCCACCTGGGTTTGCTTAGTCCTCGCTGGGGTTAGTTTTTAATGATGTTTACAATTTCAGCTGCGGAAGACCGCTCACCCAGGCGGCCGGGCTGGCAGCGAATTTAAAAACTACTATCTTCGATTGGCAATTGCGCCTCTAGCGCTGATAAAACCACTCATAATCGTATTTAGAAGTCAATGTGCTTAAACCCTTACTTCCGTTTACTTGAACTTTAGTGTGTGTCTGCTCTTCACGACCTATTACTGAAAATGTATTTTCTGTTCTCGTGCAGATGGTGTATACCAATTCACTTGATATTTTGCCATTTTCTACATTGTAACATTTTTGCCTGGTAATGCATACCTGTTCAATCTCACCGCCCATATTAATATTGAGTGAGTAGCAATTATCTTTTTGGGGGCGTAACATAAGGTTTGCGTTTGAATTCTCTGTTTTAAGCTTTACCATGTTCTCGAAATAATTGACTGCCTGGTTTTGGTTTAGTTGATACGTCTTATTTAGAGTTAGCTTGCGGTTCAGGTTATAGAATTTTTGCAGGTTTCGGTTTCGTTTTTCTAGCAAGAACCGCAATCTCTTCTTATCTGTTTCTGAGATGGGGGTGATGAAATACTGCTTTGTTTTGTCTGTGAATACCTTAAGGGGCTTATTAATGGTATCAAGGGTTGGCAATACCTCCTTTACCTCGTTTTCAGTGACGGTTTCATTAAAGCTTTTGTAAACATATTGAGCAATAAGAGGTTTCTGTTTTCGCGTCGCTAAAATTTTCATTTCAAAAGTGGCATTATATTTTTTAGTTTTGGGTGCGATTAATGTTATGGGCTTATTTTTTACAATAAGGGTTTGAGTAGATGTTGATGTGAAGCTTTCACTCACAAGCGTATTGGTGTTTTTCTTTGGGTAATATTGAAGATTTTTAATGTGAATTTCTTCAGCATGAAGATTTGAAAACCCAAGGCAAACGACAATGATTTGTACAAGTTTCATTTTAAGTTTATCTGTATTTTGCATGTTATTATAGACCTTTGTCAACTAGGCTTCTTGCGGGCCTGCACGATGGCGACAATGTAGCCGACCAGCAGAAAGGGCAGCAGAATATATGAGCCCAGGGTGAGTAGCAGCAGAAAGGCATAGGCCGTGTCGTTGGCGGTTTTGTCGGCGTCTTTGAGGCCAGCCATGATTTTGAACACGGCGTGCTCGAGATTGAGAATGCTTAGAATGGTGATGATGAAAACAATGGGTAAAAGAGCAGCCACTACAATTTGGTAGTGTTTGAGACCAGCGGCCCGGTTGAGAAAAAGAAAAAAGAGAATTACCCGCCAGGCAGCCACTACGGCTAGAAAGCCCACATTTAATTGCTGAGCCAGGGCCAATGAGGTGAAACGCTCTACTGGTATGGCATAGAGCAGGGCGGGCAGCGAAGTAAAAGAAACAAAGACAAGCACATTTTTATATGACCAGTTGCGTGGCTTCAGGGGATGCAGCAGTACAAAGACAATGGCCGCCAGAATAAAACAATAACCGACAGAACCCAGACCCAGGTGCTGCCACAGATGCGCCTTGGGGTTATCGTAGTAGCGGCCAATGCCGGCCAGCCAGGCCGTGGCCAGACCGAAGATCAGGTAATGCCAGGGGTGGGTGTCGGTGGCGGGTTTAAAGGGTTTAAAAAATAGCAGATCGAACTGGTCTTTGAAAAGTTTGGCGAACATGGTAAGACACGTGTTCTACCAGGCTAAAGGGGCCAGCAACCAGAAAAAGCAGGCTCAATAGGTCTTCGCATAGTTCTGCGGTTCAAACACTATGCGCGTATTATAGTTCTTACCACGTTCATCATAAATATTCGATATACCCTCAAACTGGGCCAGGCGTTTGAGCTCAGAGTAGTAGGCTACTTCAATTGGTTCAACCAGCATTTTGAGAAACCAGTTATCAATCTTCATTTGAAAATATGTGACCGGCTGCTGGCCCAGACGACCGGTGCGGATTTTCTGCAGCTCAAAACCAAATGAAACCCCGCGGTCGACCACGGCGAAATTGATTTTAACCGGCTCGCCAGTTTCGAGGTCTTGCCAGTGGTCGCGAATAAAATAATCAAAACCACCATCGATCACCATGGCAGCCTCGGTTTTAAAACGGCCCTCACTATCAGGCCCAAAAACCTCAATTTTGTTACCCAGGTTTCGGGCCCCGAAGCGGCCAAAGCGGGTATCTCGCATCTCAAAATCGGGGGCAATGCGACTATTGCTGAAGTCAATGCATTTGGTGGCTAGAGTCTCACCCTCGGCAGATACATACTCGACCTCAGAATAGCGATGCTGCTCATCTTGCCAGGTCTCGCGGTGGTTCTCATGGTAGAGCAGCCGGCCGGTTTCGCGGCTATAGGCCGAGCCCTTGATTTCAAAAGTTTTCTCATCCATATTACTTGGTAAAGTTTAATATAGAACTTACGAGCTGTCAAAAGTTTCTTAAAAACATTTGACGAAAATGGTTCGCTGCTGTATTCTATAGACATGAGCCTGTTTAAAAAAGACCCAACTAAGAAAATGCGCAAAAAATACGAGAAAATGATGCTTGAGGCGGTGCAGCTGCAGAGAAACGGCAAAATTCCTGAGTTTGCTGCCAAAACCGCCGAAGCCGAAGCTCTAATGACCGAAATCAAAGAGCTTGAAAGCCAGGCCTGAAATCATGAAGTTGCGTCGTCATGGGTGCAAAAACAAAAGTATTTTTCTGGTTTGCCTTCACCACTGTTCTAGCGGTTTTAATTGCCCTGATTGAGGGTGAAGCCGAGGTGAGTATCGGCTATCGTATTTTTCAGAAAATTTTCACCCTCTATTTGAATGTGCTACCTTCAGCCCTGGTGGGATATCTGACCCTGGGGGCAACCACACGAAGAACAAAGATGCAGAGGCGGCTACTGCCTCTGATTGCTACCATTGTGGCTGCGTTGTTTTTGGCCACCGTGATTCTATGGTTGAATCATTTTGTGGTTTCACTGCTGCCACAAAAACTCACTGCGAATTTGCTGCGCTATTACGTAGTGGTCGCCTTAATAGCAGGCCTGCTGGGTTTTGTTGCCATTGAGTATGAGATTAAAAAGGCGGGGCCAGTTGAAGTTGAGCAAGATCAAAAACACTTCTCTTTTTCTTTTAAAGGGGTCAGCCAGAGAGTACCGCTGAGCGAAATTGTCTATGTGGCCTCAGACCGAAACTACTGTGTAATTCACTGCGAAACTGAACAATACGAATTGAAGCAGACTCTGACCTCAGTTAAACAGAAACTCAGCGATTCACCGATTTTACAGATTCACAAACAGTATCTGGTGAATGGCCAGAAAATCAAAAGCCTCGAAACAACCGGTGGCGGTGGTCATCTCTGCCGCCTGAAAGATGATGAAGACACTGCATTGCCGGTGGGGCGCTCATTTCTGCCTCAGGTAAGGGCTGTTTTTTCAGAAAAAAACGGCTGAGAGCGCTGCAGTTCATCCCCCCCCGAGTGCAGCTCATCACCCGGGGCTGGGCGCTGTTTTCTGCCAACATACCTTGGTTGCATCATCAATAGTGAGGTATC
>CAZHLC010000408.1:0-2256 GCA_964532545.1 uncultured Leptospiraceae bacterium
CTCGAGAACAACCAGTCACGCAGGCGATAATTTGTTTTGCCTTCGCCCAGGCCCTTCTCTTCGAGGTACGAAATGATTTTGGCCTTGGCCTTCGGGGTTTCGAGGCCATCGATAATGTCTGAGTTTACAGCGATACCGTTGTCAGCGAAGGCCTTGCTACTATCATATTCGCCCTTTTTCGGTTTAACCACCTGCTTGATATCAAGTTTAAAATAATCGGCAAAGTCATAATCGCGCTGGTCATGGGCTGGCACAGCCATAACGATGCCCGTTCCATAGCCCATGAGAACATAGTCAGCGATCCAGATTGGTATGTCTTCACCGGTCAGGGGGTGCACGGCATAGGCGCCGGTAAAAACCCCCGACTTCACTGCTTTTTCGGCATCAATCTGGCGCTCTCTTTCGGTTTTCAGGCTTATTTCGTTTATGTATTTCTCTACATCTTCTTTATGGTCTTCTCGGGTAATTTCTTTTACCAGCTCATGCTCAGGTGCGAACACTACAAAGCTTACCCCATAGAGCGTATCTGGCCTGGTGGTATAGACCTCAAAGGTCTCACTGTGATCTTTAATTGCAAATTTGACCTGGGCACCTTCAGAGCGCCCGATCCAGTTTTTCTGCATCAACATGGTGCCCGCGGGCCAGTCGACCAGCTCAAGATCATCAAGCAGCCTCTGGGCATATTCGGTAATACGAAGCAGCCATTGCCTCATAGGGCGCTGAATCACCTCGTAGCCCTTCTCGACCCACTCATCAACCTCTTCATTTGCCAACACTGTGCCGAGGCCAGGGCACCAGTTCACCGGAATTTCATCGATAAAGGCCAGCCTCTTAGCATTGATGTAATCAGTTTTCGCCTGTTCATCAGTGATATCATCAGGGATGGGCAGCTCTTCAATGGGTCTGGCCTTATCAGCGTCATGGTCATACCATGAGTTGAAGATCTTCAAAAAAATAAACTGAGTCCACCGGTAGTAATCGACATCGGTGGTATTTACCTCTCGCTGCCAGTCATAAGAGAAACCAATGGCCTGCAGCTGCCGGCGAAAGTTGTTTATGTTTTCTTCGGTGGTTTTGGCTGGGTGTATCTTTGTCTGCATGGCGTAACGCTCTGCTGGCAGACCAAAAGCATCCCACCCCATGGGGTGCAGTACATTGAAACCCTTCATTCGTTTGTAGCGGGCCATGATATCAGTGGCGGTATAACCCTCGGGGTGGCCCACATGCAGCCCGGCCCCTGACGGATAAGGAAACATATCAAGCACATAGTATTTAGGTTTATCAAAATCTTCGGGGGTCGCGAATGTCTGGTTTTCTTGCCAGTATTTCTGCCACCTGGCTTCGAGCTCTCTGAAGGGGTAAGACATAAATCAACTTTGAAAATAAAGACAGAGGGCCAACCAAAATACCCGGCTCAGTCTTGCAGGGCGCTGAAAAACTCAACAATACGCTTACAGGCCTTACCATCACCATAGGGATTGTGAGCCTTAGACATGGCAGCATAGCTTTCTTTATCTGAGATCAGCGCAGAGACATTTGAGGTGATCTTCTGTTGGTCAGTGCCAACCAGCTTGACCGTACCGGCCCCAACCGCCTCGGGCCGCTCAGTGTTTTCACGCATAACCAGCACCGGCTTACCCAGGCTGGGGGCCTCTTCTTGCACCCCGCCGCTATCTGTGAGAATGAGATAAGATTTGTTCATCAGATATACAAAGGGTTCATACATCATCGGGGGTAACAGATGAATGTTTTTTATATCGGCAAGATAATCATGCACCGGGCCCTTTACATTGGGGTTCAAATGCACAGGATACACAAAGTCGAAGTCGCTGTATTTTTCAGCCAACTCTGCCAGCGCCCTGCATATATTCTCAAAACCCCCGCCAAAGTTTTCACGCCGGTGACCGGTAACCAGAATATAGGGCCGCGTGCCGGGTTTGTAACCCGCCTCGGCCAGCTCAGATTCTATGGCGTTCACCTTCTCAGAACTTTTGAAGGTATCGACAGTGAAGAGCAAAGCGTCGATTACAGTATTGCCAGTGATGGCAATTACGTCATCGGCGATGCCTTCTTTAATAAGATTCTGCCTGCTTTCTTCAGTGGGGGGAAAGTGATAATTTGCCATGCGGGTGGTCATCTGGCGATTAATCTCTTCGGGCCAGGGTGAATAGCGATTATAGGTGCGCAGACCGGCTTCAATATGAGCCACCGGTATCTTACTGTAAAAAGAAGCCAGGGCTGACGCCATAGTGGTAG
>CAZHLC010000408.1:2266-4681 GCA_964532545.1 uncultured Leptospiraceae bacterium
TACATCTGGCTGGGCCTGTGCCAGCACGTCTCTGACAGTCTCAAGCACCCGGCTGGTAATATGGGTCAGGTCTTGCCCGGGTTTCATAATTGAAAGCTCGTAGTCAGCTTTTAAGTCGAAGAGCTTAAATACCTGCTCAAGCATTTCTTTATGCTGGCCTGTCGAGCAGACAATCACCTCAAAGTCAGGGTGCTTCTTGAATTCGAGTATAAGTGGCGCAAGTTTGATTGCTTCAGGCCGGGTACCCAGAACAAAAAGCAGTTTGCGCATTATTTATCGCGCACAGCCGATGAGACACCCGGGCCAAAAGCTGCAGAAGCCTCTACGTTATCCCAGTTGGTTTTAAACCATTTAATTGCTTCTTCGAGGCCCTGCTCAAATGGCATTTTCGGTTCATAGCCAATGAGCTTCTTTGCCTTGTCTACCGAGGCCAGCAGGCGGTTTTTGGTATCCCATTTACGTTTGCCCACGTGATTCACACCGGCTTTGTTGCCAACGGCTTCATTGATCATGTTGGCCAGATCAATGATTTTGGTTTCGGCCCCAGAAGCCAGATTAAACTCTTCACCAATAGCCTCTTTATAGTAACCGGCACGCAGCAGCCCATCAACCAGGTCGCCCACATAGGTAAAATCGCGGGTAGCCTGCCCATCGCCTGTAATGGGTAGAGCCTGGCCCTTCATGGCCCAGTAAATAAAATTAGGTATAACATTACGGTATTGGCCAGGCACCTCACCGGGGCCAAACGAATTAAAGAAGCGGCACTTTACCACATCTAAGCCATAGTGATGCCAGAAGAAGTTACCATAGAGCTCACCCAGCATCTTAGTAATCTGGTAGGGTGTGGTCAAATGCATCGACATGAACTCTTCAGTTAAAGGCAGGGGTGCAGCACTGCCATAAATTGAACAACCAGAAGAGGCGTAGATAAAACGATCGATGTTGTTCATTACCGAATACTCAAGCAGCTTTACGGTACCAAGACCATTCACATGAATATCTTTTTCAGGGTAATCTACCGAGTTTTGATTAGCAAAGAAAGCAGCCAGGTGAAATACATAATCGGGCTTCTCTAAAAAGACCCGTTTGAGCATAACATCATCAGTAATTGAGCCATGCACAAACAGAATGTTTTTCGCCTGGGGAAGGTTCCAGGTATATCCCGATGAAAGATCATCGAGAACAATCACCATCTTCGCCTCAGTCGCGCACAGGGCCGCAGTGAGATTACCACCAATGGCCCCAGCCCCGCCGGTTATAAGAATAGTTTTGTCTTTATAGGCTTGCAGATATTCAGCACTCATGTATTTTCCTTATTTTTATTCGGCACCTATCATGTTTTCAATCTGATCGACACAGATTTCTCTGGTAAGATTCTTTTTTACAAAGGTTCTACCACTGTTACCCATGGTTTTAAACCTTTTCTGGCTCTTTAATAGCCGGTCAAGACATTGCTCTGCTGCTTCAAAGTCGTTTGAAATTGCAGTAAAACCGCACTTGGCCTCGGCAATAATCTGGTGACCGTCACTTTCGGCATTGAGATAGGCGAGCACCGGTTTGGCCGCGGCCATATATCCTAAAATTTTACCAGGCACCACAGGGGTTTTATTTTTGCTGGTAAGGCATACCAGACCGATATCACACTCAGACAATAAAAGAGGATACTCATCTTTGCTGACAAAGGGTTGAAACATCACATTGGTAATGTTTTCATCAAGCACCCGTTGCTGCAGACGGGCTTTCTCCATACCATCACCCACAAACAGAAAAAGCAGGCTCTTCTCTTTGCGCCTGGCAGCCAGGTCGATAATCAGGTCAAGCCCCTGTGATGGCCCCAGCACCCCGGCAAACAGTACCACGGTTTTGCGGCCAAGGCCATATTGTTTGCGATAGTTGTTTGCCTTCTTTTTTACGCTATAGGCGGCGATATCTATCCAGTTATGTAATACCTTCACCTTTGCTGCATCAATATCTTTGTTTTTTAACAGAAACTCTCGATTGCCGTCAGAATGAACGGTAACAGTGTCTGCCGACCGATAGGCCTTGTTCTCAATGGCTTCAAAGTATTTGATTAAGGGTTTATTGGTAAGAATGCCCAGATCAATGGCATTCTGAGGAAATATATCCTGCAGATTTAAAACAAAGCGCACCCCGAACTTCTTTTTGAGTTTGATACCAATCTTGCTCAAATGCAGTGGGGGTGAATAAACCAGACAGGCGTGATATTCACCAGCCCCGGGGTTCAGCTTGCGCCAGAAAAACCAGGGCATACTCACCTGAGCCAGACCACGAATAATGAAGTTTACTTTATGGTGCGGCAGGGTCTTCACCCGAAGTATTCTTATACCCTTTTCAAGACTGTCTTCTGGGTACTGGGTGGCCGCACCTGCTTCTAAATTATATTTTGGATACGAG
>CAZHLC010000409.1:0-4675 GCA_964532545.1 uncultured Leptospiraceae bacterium
CGATTTGCTTCAGTGCATTTTCTTTTTTGTTCGATGCTTATAGCCTGAACTTGCAATGATACGATCATTGCCACTGCGATAGTTAAAGTCAGTTTCTTCATTTACATTCCACCTTTATATAATTTTGATAGGCCATCGTTACTTAAAGGGTTGAAGAAACAAGCTCATTTTAGGCAAGGTTTAGTCTTCAACCTGCAACAAAGAACTGTGCCATGGTTAATGGCTTTTTTTAACGTACTCTTATAGTTCTGTGCAAAGAAAGATCAGGCGACTTCGCCCTTGCCGACCGAATCAATAATCTGGTCGTGAATGGCGCTTAGTTCACTCTGTTTTTCAATACCCAGCTCGGCCATGGCGTCGAGATCAAAGTGCACATAGTTTCGTTTGCCCTCTTCTGCGCGAATGAGGGCGTCGGCCAGGTGAATAATGCTAACCTGCTTCTTCTGCTCATCACTGGCTAGAAAGGGTGAGTGATGAAATTTGATCATTTCTACCACAGAATCGGCGAAGTTCCATTTTTCAGCCAGAGTGCCGCCCAGCAGGGCGTGTGATACACCCATGGCCACTTCTTCAAGACGGGCCGTGCTGTTCTGGGTGCGATCAATAATAAGGCCGTTAATCTCTTCAATAACCTTGGGGTCAATGGCATAGAGAATGATTTTACCAATGTCATGCAGCAGCCCACCAAGGTAGGCATTGTCGCTGTACTTTTTATTATCAGTAAGCTCGGCCAGACGTTTAGCGTAGTAGGCGCATTTCTGAGCATGATCCCAAAATTCGTGAAAAACATCATATTGGTCTGATAGAATCTCACGCGCAGCAAACACCGTAGATAGCTCGCGAATCAGCTTGATACCAAGCACACTACAGGCTTCGGCAATGGTCTGTGCATTTTTTTCGCGGCGATAGGCCGGTGAGTTGGCCGTCTTCATAATGCTGGCAGCCAGTGAGGGGCTTAGTTCGATTTGCGATGCGATTTCTTTTAAACCAGACTTGGGGTTATCACAGAGGCTGATAATCTTCTGAATCGTTTCAGGAAATTCTGGAATGGTTTCAATCTCAGATGTTATGCGATCTTGCATCTGCATTACTTCAACAGGTGAGTTTATGGCATCTGGTATCGTAAGATAAACGGTAGTTGAGTTGTTATTAGAATTAATACGAAAGTTTTCTGGGCCGAGGCCTGCCTGCTTGAGTAGTAACAGATTCATGGCCAGACCGAGACCAGCGCCTTCGCGATTGTCGTTAAACAGAGTGTAGCCCTCAAAGAGGTTGTCAGCAGTCTGGGCCCATTCAATGCGCTGCTTAGCGCGTTCAAGTTCGGCCGGGGTCATCTGTACATTGTTTTGAATAATGATTTCAAAATTGCCGTGGTTTAGTGCAAAATAAAGTTTAACGCTGTAATCTGTTTGTTTCAGCTTATGCACATAGCTGGTGAGGTTATCGACCACCTCATCGCGAAACTCTTCAAGTACTTCGTTTTTGTGGTCTGCTTGATCGAGGTCATAACCTTTGCTCAACATCCACGCGCGTTTGGCATTGGCTTTAACCGCGTTCATTACACATTCGCGTACAAGCTGGTTTATGCTGCTGAAAAGAAACTCTTGGTGCTGTGATGACAGCAGGTGCTGCACCATAAACTGGGTGAGTCTGACAATTGAAGTGCCAAACCAAACAAACTGAAAGCCACACTTGCCGTCTTTTTGCAGGCTGGCCTTGTAGTTTTGTTTTAGTTTCTCAAGAGACAAAAGAATACCCTAAGTCTGCCATTTCTGCAGCGCAAACGTGGTTTGGCAATGAGAATTTTGAACTATTAGGTTGTTCACTAGTTTTTCTTGGTGATAAGTTGTGCGCTAAAATTTGCGGTGCACTAGCCATTTTGGGGTGCAAATGATCATTTGGCACCCATTTTACTGGTTTTTCAAGGCGGCTTTTTATTTAATGAGAGAACTATGCCCCGAGTCAGCCCCCATATCACTAAAATCAACGAGGTTCTTGCCTCTCAGGTGGTTCATTTACATGAATTTGACGAAGATCAGCATCATGACGTGCGCGGCTATTTTGATGGGCTTAGAGACCAGCGCCGCCAGTCGGTTGAGCCGGTAATACAGTTTCTAGCAACGGCTAATAATATGCTGCCCGGCTTTATAATAGATTTGCTAGCCAAACGTTTTAAGCCAACTGACAGCACCTATAGTTATGACCTGGTTGATTTTGAACAAGAATTTGGGCACATACTTGATAGTGAGCAGAAAATCTTGCCGCAAATTCGTGAGCACAGCAAGGCTGAGCTGCCTGAGTTTTTGCACAAAAGCAATAAGGCCCAGCTGCGCCTGGTTTTATACTACGTACTGTTTTTTAACCGTGAAATAGACTATTACCTTGAAGAAACCTACGAAAAATTCGCAGGGTACACCAAGTGGATACCCGACCTGTTCGTGGTAAAGATTGCCGAAGTGGCTCTGACCCCCTTTATCTGTGCCCGCATTGCCAATCACCTTGAAGACCGTCAGGCGGGCAATATGGTGAAATTATTCAAAGATGATTTTCTGGGCGAGCTGGTTCCCCATATGAATTCTGAGAAAGTGGCCCGGGTTATACCCCATGTAAAAATCAACCGGGTCTATATGGTTATAGGATATATGATCTCAAAATCATACTATAATAATCTAGCAGAAATTCTTTCACTGGTGCGCCAAGATCTGGTGGTGCCCCTTGCACAGGGCGTGAATCGCCACGAAGACCGGGTGGCCATTCTCACCAACGTCAAAGAACCGGGTTTGCGCGATTTGATTTTATCATCGCTGAGCCAGCCCGAACGAGAAGATCTAGTGGCCGCCTTAAATATGGGCTGAGAAGTATTTGACGCAATATCGATAAATTTTTGTAATACAAAAAATCATGGGTTTGAAGAAAATACGGGGTCGCAAGCCAATTGCCGAAAGTGAGCGCAAGAGTCGTATTATTCAGACTCGTGTTCCCCAAGATCTTGAAGATAGCCTGCGTGAGACCGCTGAGAAAAAGCGGGTCAGTGTTTCGCACCTGATTCGTAACGTATTGCTCGACACCTTTGAGCTGGTCGATGGGGTCGTGGCTGACTCAACGAATCTGGCTAACAATGCGGTGCGCGATGCCCAGCGAATTGCTGATAGTGCCAATGGGCTTGCGCGAGATAACTCGGCTGCCCTCGATGAGGTTGACTCATGGCAAGATGTGATTGTGAATAAGGTCAGCAATTGCGCCGAATGCAAATCTTTGATTAAAAAAGGGGCCCGTGCTTACCGGGGCCTTACCACTAATGCCCAGGCGCAGCCCCTGTGGTTATGCACTGAATGTATTGAGAAACTATGATGCTTTTTTTTATCCATTTTTGTAATACAAAAAAATACGAATATGTTAGGAACGATTTATGAACAAACGACAACAACGTAGCGATGGCTTTGACTTGTGGCTTGATTCTGTAGCTCTCATTACAGGTGCCATAGAGGCAACCTTGAAAAAAACTGCCAAGCCATCGAACTACCTGGCTTATGCGGCCGGGGCCCTGACCTTGGCGGCCCGCTTCTTCGGGGTGACCCGTGACCGGGTGTCAGCCATGCTGCCCGAGAATTTTAAACGACTGGCCAAAACTGGCTGGGTGCTGATGCGTATAAGCGGCAGCTATCGCCTGTGGCGGGTTCGTTCGCGATTGCTACCCGAGGTGCAACACCAGAGCAAGTTGCAGGCCCTGCATAAGAAAAACGCCCGCCTGTTCACTGAGGTATCGCTACAGCATGGTGGTGCCTTTTTAAAGGTGGGGCAGTTGCTTTCAGCCAGGGCTGATTTGCTGCCCGCATCGTGGGTTGAAGAGCTGCAGGTTCTGCAAGATCATGCCAACCCTGAAGAGTTTGCTCACATTAAAGATGTTATCGAAAGCGAGAGCGGCCGGCCCTTGAGTGAACTTTTTGCAGAGTTCGACCAAGAACCGATTGCTGCGGCCAGCATTGGTCAGGTACATCGGGCCACTCTGGTTGAGGGCCAGCAGGTGGCCGTTAAGGTGCAGCGGCCAGGCATTGCCAATCTGGTGAAAACCGATATGGTTTTGCTTAAGGCCTTTATGAAGAGCCTGGCTTCGTTTCTACCCGATACTGATTTAGATACCATCACAGGTGAGATTGAACGCGCTATTGGCGAAGAGCTGCATTATGATCAAGAAGCCCAGTCGATGCAGGCCATTGGTGATTTTTTAGCTGGGGTAGAGGGCGTGGTGGTACCCCGGGTTTTCACTGAGTTAAGCAGCAGTAAGGTGCTGGTCACCGAATTTATTGAGGGCCGCAAAATTACCGTAGAGCTTGCTGAGCGGGCCGCTAGTGGTGATGAACAGGGTGTCTCTGATCTGCTGGGGCGACTGCTTGATGTTTACCTGCGCCAGGTATTACATGCAGGAATGTTTCAGGCCGACCCCCACCCAGGCAACCTGCTGGTTACCCCAGACGATCAGCTGGTACTGCTTGACTTTGGCTGTACCATGCAGCTGCCAAACCGTTTTCGCGATGCCTATATGCGCATTCTGTTTGCCTCAATTCGGGGCAGCAAAAAGAGTGTGGTGAAAGAACTCAACGATCTTGGTTTTAAAACCAGAAGTGGTCACCCCGATACTCTGTTGGCGTTTTCTGAAGTTATGCTCAGCAATATT
>CAZHLC010000410.1:0-4669 GCA_964532545.1 uncultured Leptospiraceae bacterium
CGCCTGCGAGCAGCCAGCAGATGAGAAAAAAATTAAACCTCTCACATACCATACTATTGGCGAAGAAGGCAAGTGGAAAGATATGGGCGATGATCACGTGCCGGTCATAACCCTATTGAGCCGCGACAAGATCTCGGTGGTGGTGCGGCTGCAGCCCACAATAAAACCCCGCCATTATGTCGAGGTTATGGTCTTGTTGAATGATAAAAAGAAAGAAGTTGGGGTAAAAAAGTTTGAGTTTTCAGGGCGACCAGCTGAACATGAATTCAAACTGCCCCGACCCGACGAAGAAAAATATCATATAGTCGCCAAGTGTAACCTGCACGGAATGTGGATGGCTGCCGTATCACCTGATGTACCGCTTTAGTATCTTGCTTGTTTCAACCCTGCTTCTGGCCGGCTGTAAGTCGAAAGAGCTGCAAGACTATCTGCCTGAAAAGTTAGCTGAGGGGCCTACACTGAAACAGCAAGTCAGTGGCCCCGCCTTGAGAGCCTCACTGGCCTTTGACCAGAGAGCCACCTCGGCCCTCGACATCTTTAAGCCCACTAAAGCTACGGTAGGTATCTACCACTACCAGGGGGTCAACATCTACCTTCTATTGGCAGAACAGAAGAGTTCTGATCACGCATTTGGATTTTACAGATCTTTTTCCAGCCAACCCCGCAAGATGAAAAAGCTCGATGATGGTGCCTGGGCCTATAAACGCCCCTATGTGGCAGCTTATTACAAGAACATGAATGTTGTTCTGTTCAGCAATCCGCAGAATTATTTTGCCTATTTTACCAGGGTGGCTGAGCAAATATCAGCCGAGCTGCAAGCTGTTAAAAAAGATGATGGTTTATCTTATCACCTCCTGATACTTCCCCCAGAAAACAAGTTTCGCAACTCAGAGTTTTACCTGCCCTCTCTCAGCTTTCATGGGGTTCAGCTGACCAATGTATATGGGGCGCAGTATTTGATCAAAAAAAATCTGGCTCACATTTATGTGATCAAAGATGCTTCGGCAGGCTTAACCCAGAATAGTTTTCGCAGCATTCAAAGAGCGGTTGCAAAGAAAGGCTATAAAGTCAAAGCACTGCCCTCTCTTGCGGCCGGCCCCCACCAGGGCATCTACTGGTTTAACGGCAGAAGCTATGAGATTGTTTACCCCTATCGCTGGTTACTGCTGGTGATGACGGGCTTTTCTGATATCGATCAGGCGCAGGCACAGATTCGTAACATGTTCAGAGAAATGCGAAACATACGGCATCTGGTAAAAAAGAAGAACTAGTTATTCTGCTGGCGATAGACCGCAACTGGTGTGGCGTTCTTGCCGGCACTTACATAGATAAAATAATCTGCACCCTGTTGAATGCTGATTGATGAAAAAATCTGCTGCATATTGGTAGTATCACCCAGACCGTCGCCACCAATCTGCGACCATACAGCACTGCTGGCCCCGGGGTTGGTATTGTTAGTGCGCCAGATTTCGATACCGTTGGTATTATCAAAACCCACATAAAGATAAGAGCCATTAGCAACAACCATGGTCATTGAACGGTTATTAGTATCACCAAAATTTGTGATACCTGTACCGTTATCTGCGACCAGCGTCCAGTCTCCTGAATCGCACTCGGTGGCGCCACCAGTTGTACCCGGGGTACACTTCCATAACTGAGCTTCGCGGTTGGTGTCAGTGCCATCATTACAACCTGCTATAGTATGCACAGAGCCAGGGCGGTTTCCATCGGCATTCTGCACAGTACAGGTTGTGCGGGTAACATAGAGGTTACCGTTGTATTCAGCGAACTGGGCAAAGGCCCGATCACCTGAAACCAGGTCAAATATGCGGGGCAGCTCAACGCTGAAACGGGTATTCGAGTCATACCATTCGGTATCAGCGCGCGGGGCAATTTCTACCCAGTCAGCCGCGGCACAGGTCTGGGTACCGGTACTGCAGACAGCTGGTGTGGCCGAAGCGCTGCGCACAATGCCACCATCGCGGTCAGCGAAGTTGAGGCCACCGTTGGCCATATACAGCCGGTTATTAAAAACTATCTGCGAATCGACCCCGGCATAGTAGCCATGGTTTCGAGTGGTGGTAGTGGCACCATTACCACCTAGATATGCCATATAGTTAATGAAAATACGATCACCATTGGTACCATTGGTAGCATTACAATTGCTGCCCGGGGTACAACCGGCGCTGAAATTAACCCGGCCAAAGTCAGGGGCATTAGAGGTATCGGTATTTCTTTTGGCCATACCAGCCCAGACGAAATCACTGAGAACTGTTGCACTCTGCAGACCTGCAGTTACCGTACCCGTAATTGAGCCAAGATCTATATAATTGAAATCAAGAGTTGCATCAGTATCACCCGTATAATAAATATAGTCAAACCAGTAATTTCCATTACCATCAACAGTTGTGCGGGCCCCACCATAAAAGAGGTATTGCGTACCGCCCAGGGTTCCGGTAAAGAAAAGACCCCGGCCATTCTCATTGTCAGGCCCACAGCCACCATTCAGGTCTGCATTATTGGTGGTACAACCATTGTAACCAAACGTCACAAACGGAGGCACAGCCGTGCCACCATCGCGGGTGCTGGCCGTATTACGATGAGTCGATTCAGAGACCACAAAGCTGATGGTCTGGCCATCAGTGATACCGCTGGCCAGAGCAGGGGTAAACTGTACAAAGAAATTATTAGGGCCTACACATTCGCCAAAGGTTCCACCACCAATAACCTCATGGGTTGGTGTACCCGTTTCACCCGCAATGGTGAATGTTGTGCCAATAGCAGGCTGGCTGGTATAGTTCTGTACACAGATATATTGATCGCCAGCCGTACAGTCGATAAGGCCGTTGGTGATGCCACCATTACAATCGGTATTACCGGTAGTATCTTCAGTAGTAGTGGTGTCTTTAGCAATACTTACGCTTACATTGAGTGGGTTAGAGCCATCAGGTTGAAAGCGGTTAAAGGTATTACCATTCTGGTTTGGCCCAATATAAACCTGATTATCATAAGATGCAAGAAAGCCGAAGTCAGAGCTGTCACCAAAGGGGTCAGAGGTAATGGGCCCCTGATCAAAATTAATTATGGTGCTGCCACAGCCGTTAAACGGGGCCCGGTCATTGGGTGAATTCTGAAGATTCTCAGACAGGTCATCGGTGCTGATGGTGCCAACGCCCGAGTCGTCAAAACCATCGCCGTTGGTGGCGTTTGAACCAATTATGGTAAAAGTAGAACCGGTCTGTTGTACAGAGTGGGTCAGGGTGATCTGGTTCATCAGGCCAACCCCACCACGCACCGCCGTACTGATTGTGCCAAGACTGATGGGGCCGGTAAACTGGTAGCGGTTAGTAGCCTCGGCCCCCCCGGCGCCAGAGCCATTTTCAACATCTTTGTTGAATACCACATTCATGGTATTTACAGTAAGACAGCTGGCACTCGATACCCGCAGGCGCTCATTACCGAGAAATGTACCGAAGTTAGGTGTACCTATGGGAAGGTTTTCGTTTACATCTAGAATTGAAGTCGATGCAGTTAGACGGTAAGTTGTAGTCGAGCACTGGTCTGCGTTGGTTGATAGCTCATATATAGAGGTCGTGACCTGGGTTATGGCAGTGCCTGTATCAAAGGCCACAGTGTCTGCGCCACTGCCGGCACAGCCGCTTTCTGTGGGGTCTTCGGTCAGGGTATAATTAGCATAGTTCGTTGCTGTGGCCGACTGTACTGCTTCAGAGAAGGTTATTCTGATTTTTCGCGCACCGGTGGCTACCACACTGAGTACAGTGGGTTGCAGGGCCTGTTGGGCCGTAGTTACTGTGGCAGAATAGGCTGGGTTATCAGAAGCATCATAGATTTCATTAGCCACCGGAGTAATTGTATCTGTACCCATATCGGCGACGGTCAAAAAAGTACCATCGGGGGCCAGTTTCGGTCTGATAATACCATCGGGGCAACCGTCGGTGTCATTCCAGGTGCCTTCATCGGCCAGAAGGCCCGTAGCACCGCCGCCAGAGGCGTTGCTGTAATTAAAATCAGTGTCTACCAGGGTGCCTGAGCAGCCACCACCCATGGTGCTGTCTACAGGTTCTGAGAATGTAATAGTAAGAAAGTTATTGGTCTGCAGGCCAGTAGCGCTGACTATTATTGGCGGGGCCTTATCGGTTTCAACTACGCTGGTGGTAATTACGTCAGACGAGGCCTGGGTCTGGCAGTTGGCTACATCGGTCATGATGTAGCAATCAGCCGGATTGGCAGCTACAGCCCGCAGGCTGGTATTGGTGGCCGTTAAGTCAGGGGTGGCGTTGGTATCGTAGGTTGAAGTGCCACCAATCTCATCAAAGGCCAGCCACACAACAGTATCATCAGTACCATTATCCATGGGATTTATATTGTTTAGAGAATCACGGGTATCTTGACGCACATTGGTGTAACCAGCGATGGCCCACTGAGTAGTAATGTTACCCAGGTTGTTGGTGCCCTGATATCCGTCAAAAGTTGAATCGTCGACGGCCGCATCAAAGGTCAGTCTCACGTGATCGATTTTACCGTTATTATCTGAGTCATAATATTCTGCTGCGGTAATCTGCGGGCCCACATAATCATTATCATTGATGGTATAGGTGTGCTGGGTTGTGCCACCAAGAGTGGCGTTGGCGCTGATTGAAGACAGATC
>CAZHLC010000411.1:0-4665 GCA_964532545.1 uncultured Leptospiraceae bacterium
TTTTTATTTCGGTAATATTGCCTGGTTCGGGCGGGCCTGCTTCTTCAAGCGGTTGGCCTGAGAGCGTAAAACAGATGTCGAATTCAAAAGTTGAGCCCCTGCCAGGTTCACTCTCTACCCGTATTTCACCCCCCATTAGCTCGATCAATGAACGTGTAATGGCCAGACCCAGACCGCTGCCCTGATGCTTACTGCGATCTTTTGAGCTGGCCTGAAAAAAGGCGTTGAAAATATCATTCTGATCGTCTATACGAATACCAGCACCGGTATCAGCTACTCTGAATTGAATACAGGCCTGGTTTTCTTCAATATCTTTGCAGCGTGCCGAGAGGGTTATGCGCCCCTCGTCGGTGAACTTGACTGCATTGCCCACCAGGTTATTCAATACCTGGCTCAATCGCCGGGCGTCACCTTCTAGCATTATTTCTGGTAAGTCAGCCATATGCGTAATCAATTCAACACCCTTTTCGGTGGCAGCCGCACCAAATAAGTTCACGGTGTTCTCAAGAAGTTGAGGCAGGTTAAAAACTTCAGGGTCGGTTTTCATCTGGCCGCTTTCAATGCGGGTTATATCAATAATGTCATTAATAAGGTTTAAGAGGGTTTTGCCAGTGCGGTAAAAGGTGGCAACATACTTGCGCTGGTCGTCGGTCAGGGGTGATTCTCTCAGCACTTCGGCCATACCCAGTATCGAATTCATGGGTGTTCTGATCTCATGGCTCATAGATGCGAGAAAGATGCTTTTGGCCTTATTCGCAGCTTCAGCTGTTTCTCTGGCAGATTCAAGGTCGATAATTGTTGAGCGCAACTGGGCCCGGGCCTTGGCTGCCTCGAGGGCTACGGCCAGATAGGCTGCCACCTGACGGCCGATATCGATATGGTGCTCTAACCATGATACAGGTTCTTGGCTGTCAAAACAGAGCACTGCAGTGGTGCTTTCAGGTATTTGCAGCGGAAAATTCATAAACGATCTGATTTTCTTAGTTTTAAATGATTTTCGATGCCGCGAGAACCGTGAATCGGTTTCGACATCATCAACAATGACTTCTCGGCCCTTTGTTAAGGCAAGATAATGCTCTTCAGTTTCATCAATGCTGATGCCCTGCCATGACTGAGAATAGTGCCCCTCATCTTCTGAGCTGCTTTGAATGTAGAGGCGTTTATCTTTGGCCAGAACACCATATGAAATGACCAATTTTCTGAAATGAATTGAAAGCTCTCGTATAGCGCTTTCGATAATTTCTTTAGGATTATTACCAATCGAAATCTTACGAAGAATGCTTGCAAACAATTCAAGACGAAATTCTTTTTCTTTCAAATTCTCTTGAAAGTTCAGGCTTTCACGAATTTCATTTTTTAAATAGGTTGTAAGGTTCTCTATCTGAGCCTGATCAGATTCTGATTTATTTTCAAGGTTTTTGATGAGACGGCCCACCTCAGATTCTTTGCGGCCGATCAGCCAGGCAAACAGGCCCAGAAAAAAAGGCGCTGTGTCGATGACCCAGAGCATGGGGTCAGACTGAACCGCAACAATTGACTGCAGCGAAAAGGGTAGGCTTTTGAATACGAGCTGTATTACCGTCGACAGTATGGGAAAGAGACAACCAAACAGTGCCCCGTAAATAGCAAATCGCAGCCCCGGGTTCATATTAAATAGAAAATAAACCCGGTGGCTTTGTGTAAATGAAAATAGTTATTAAGAGCTTTCTAATGAAAGTCTTTGTTGTTCTTGTTTGAATTTGGCGAGAGTACGCCGCTTGTTTTTACTGAGAAAATCGGGGCCCCCTAGCTCTTTGGCTTTGTTAAAGTGCTCTTCAGCTTCGCGCATATTGCCTTCGGCCCAGTAGGCTACCCCGAGATTCCAATAGGCGTAAACTGAATTATAGCCAGAGACTTTGAGGGCGCGCTGCCAGCTCTTCTTCGCATCGGCGATGTTGTCTCGACCGCTTTTTGCCCACTTTTTGCCCTCTTTCAACAATTTCTCAACCTGTTCTTCGACTGCTTCGGGCGACCCCTTCGGGTCGTCATCGATTTCAGCTCGTAGAAAGGTTACCACAGGTGAGAGGCTTCGTGCCAGCCGCTGGGCTGATACCCGGGCCGCCTGGGGAAAGGCCTCTTGCCGGCTCATACAAGATTTAACACCCTCGCCCTGTACGGGTACACCTACCGGGTTGGTGTTGGTAAATGCCATGCTCTGGCCGGTCGCCACATTGATTAGTTCACCTCGAATATACAAGTAGAACTGCAGAGTTTTGACTGTTATTTTTACTTTCTCGGCTTTGCATTTGGTTCGGTCGCCGCAGGGGTAAACCTTCTTTGTAGTATAACTGGTTTTGCATGAAGAGCGTGATTTGTTATCAACGTTAAGATAAAGAAAACCATCTAGCTTCATCTCTTTGCCGATCTGAATTTCTTCATCTGTTAGACCTGTCTGCGAACGCTGAATTTCTTGCAGCCTCTTTGCCCTTGCACTGAGGTCAATAATGTTGAAATAACCCAGCGCTCTTACTGAGTTTTCCATGTCTGCTTGAAGTGTTCTTTCCCAACTGGGGTCTTCAAGTTTGACCCTTGACTTTTTAAAGATGATGGCAATGTTGCGGCCACCTTTCATGGTGTTAAAGAAGCCCTTTGGCGAATTTACTACCTTGACATTAATATAATTGCTTGAGCATTGCAGCGCAAAAAGAGCGATGCATGATAAAAGAAAAGTTCTACCCATATAACAATTATGCAAAGGTCTGCCAGAATTGCAATTGAAAATCAGGCTTTGAGCTTTTCGGGATCGAGGTTTTTCAGCTGCTCTTGCAGCTGGGCAATTTCAATTGAGAGCACAATGGTGGTATTGCTTAAAGAAATTATTTTCATGGTTTCATCAGGGTCAAGGCCCATTTCAAGCAGACAGGCATCGATGGTACCATAACCCAGCCCAGCCCCGCCCCCAGAGTCATCGAGGTGGTGCATGAAAAACAAATGCTGATTGCCCTCAGCTACATGCTCACGAAAAGTCTTACGCTTCTGTTGAATGCTTGCCAGGTCTTTCTGCAGAATGGGTGCTGAATTGATTACATCGAGTATGAGAACTTTTTCGTCTTCGTAAACGCTCACCTGCAGCTTTACGTCATACTTTTCTGCCAGATCTTTTATTCTGTGTACTTCATCAAGCCCCTTGATCAGATCACGTTCTTCATCGGTATATTTACGGCTTTCTTCGCTGACCTTGGTCTTGAGCCTGATGGCCTTGGCTTCATCGTTTAAAACCTTACGAACCATGCCAACCAGATCATCGGTTTGAATATGCTGATCGACAAAATCATTAAGAACCTGGGCGTTGCGCAGAATTTCGGTCAGCTCAGGGTGGCCCTGCCCCTGGTGTTCTTCTAAGAAATTCTCGATACGTTCACGCAAATAAACATACTTATAGTTTGCCTTGATACCATTTTTGATAAGTTCATCAAGACAGGTAAGAATATAATCGGTGAAAAACTCAACCTGGGCGGGCTCAAGATATTTAAGTAGAATCGCTCGAATATCTTCTTTGGCTCGCGGGGTATAAACCTGCACGAAACCTTTCACATGGCAAACATGTGGGTTCTGGCTACTCTGTCAAATAATTGCCTGGGTTATTTGCAATATTTCTCATGAAAAAGAAGAAGCTTTTTGCGCTGGGTTCCCCAGCGGTAGTTGCCAAACAGGCCCAGATTCTGAATAACCCTGTGACAGGGTATCAAATAAGCGATATGGTTTGAGCCTATGGCTGTTCCCACGGCCCGGGCAGAGCGGGGCCGATGAATGGCCCGGGCGATAGCTGAGTATGAGGTGGTTTCACCAGCAGGAATTCTTAACAAAGCGCGCCAAACCTGTACCTGAAATTGAGTTCCCCTGACCAAAAGAGACAATTCATCACCAGTTGGATAAAACATTTTTCGTGCCAGAAAATCTGCCAGGGTGTCATCGCGCGTTAGCTGGCTGAGAGCCCAGCGCTTTTGAAACGCATCATTTTCTGCCTTAAAGTCGCGTTGTACAAAAAAGACTTCGCAGATACCACGCTCTGTTTGAGCTATCAGGCAGAGGCCAAAGGGGCTGTGGGCAAAACCATAGGTGATCTGCAGGTTGGCCCCGCCTTCTTTGTACTCGCCCGGGGTGATACTCTCAATGTTTACAAACAAATCATGCAGTCTTGAAGGGCTTGAATAGCCCAGCTCGTTAGATGTTTCTAGCAGACTATGGTCTTGCTGCAGCATGTCTTTGGCGTTTTCAAGGGTAATACACTGCAAAAACTGCTTGGGGCTGAGCCCGGCCCAGCGTTTGAAAATTTTCTGAAAGTGAAATTCGCTTAGGTTAATTTCTGAAGCTACTTCATTAAGAGTAGGTTGGTCTCTGCGGTTGTCAGCGAGAAAGTTAATGGCCTGCTCGATTCGTTCATAATCTCTTGAGGCCTGGGCTAACGAATTCATAATCGAATATAAATTCTCAGCGTTCTACTGCCCACCCGATTCTTGCGCTGCTCTTATGTCTTTGCCATCAAATGGGGGAGAAAAGGCCGCGATCACCTCTAAAGGCTTATTACACAGACTCTGGGCCCAGTGCAGGGTCTTTGGCGGAATGAGTATTTGATCACCTGGTTTAATTCGAAACTTTTTATTTCGAAAGTGAATGTATCCACAG
>CAZHLC010000412.1:0-4656 GCA_964532545.1 uncultured Leptospiraceae bacterium
ATTGAAACCTCAAACCCATTCTTTTCAAGCAGCTCAATGGGTGATTTATCATATAACCCGTAAGGATATGTAGACACAAAGACCTTCATTAGCAAAATCGAGATGGTGTTCTGGGCGGGCTGTCAATGCTAATTTGGTCTTGTTGAAATTTTGGTTTGCTTACGTCGTTTTAAGCTTTAATCTGTTTACACAGCCAGGCCATCGAAAAAATCTTTCAATCATGAAAAGAATCCGTTTGATCTTCATAAGAAGCGCCTTGCGGAGATGGTCGAAAGCAAGGGTAAATTGAATGAAAGCAACAGAGGTCACAAAAAAAAGAATTAAGCCAATTGTAGCAAAAGATGCAGATGAATTAGGCAAGGTTCTTGGCTTAGATTCAGTAGAAACTGAAATCATGAAAGCAAAAGCTAAGATGCTGATTTCACTTAGAGAGGTTATTGAAAAAGAGAACCTAACGCATGAAAAACTAGCGAAATTAACAGGCACCTCACGAACAAGAATAACACGCTTATTGAATGATAAAGAGAAGTCTTTAACTTTGGATTTTCTTTTTAGAATTCTTGCGAAGCTTGGTTTTGCAATGGAATTTACAGCTAAGCGCAGGGTTGCAAAAACTTAATCACCTCATCCCACTACTTTTAAGCGACATCACGTTAAAAAGGCATGTCATTCTGACTGTGGTAGGGTGTTAATTTGCTTCGTTTTGCTAGCCTTAGAAGGTTTTTGGCAGAAATATCTGAGAAAAAAGTTAGACTGATTTGAGATTGAACACCTTTAAACACAGTCTTTGTATATTAGTATATGAGCCAAAACCATTTAGACCCAAGCATACAAGCCGCAATCGAAGAAATTGTGGCCCCTCTTCGGGCCGAAATTGCTGAACTAAAAAAAATTCGCCGGGTTAATCGTTGGATTATTGCCGGATTAGTCATATTCGCGGTGATTCTGGCCCCGCTTTTTGCAGCATCGCTAATGAGTGGCAATCTTGGTATTGGGGTTGCTTCTCCTGCAGATTCACTTGATGTGATTGATGACATCAGAATTCGTGGTGGTGAGATTAAAGATGCTGGGGGAACGAGGCGTGTTAGTCTCGCTGATGGTCAGCCTCTAAACTTGTATGATCCAACGGGGCAAATTCGTGTCTCTATGGCACCCAGTGGCAATACTAACTGGTTTGACGCTGGCGGGTCAACCCGAATGAGCTTAGAAAATGGGGGCGATGTTGGCATAGGCATTTCAGCGCCAACTGAAAGGCTTGATGTTCGTGGAAATATTAAGCTCGGTGGTAGTGGGCAATATTTCGCTCCCGGTGGTGCAGAAAATTTAAGAATCATTCGTGGGGTTGTTGGCTCTGGCGGCCCCTCAATCGCTGGCTCTGGATTTTCATCGGGCCGTATAGCTGTAGGAAGGTACGCAATAACTTATAGTGGAGCTTTCTCTGCTATACCTGCTGTAACCTGCTCCACTCTTGGAACGAACAGTCGCTGCCATACTCAGAACACAACCTCAGGAAGCATTGAGATTTATACTTACAATTCCGCAGGTACACCATCTGATACTAATTTTAGTTTTGTTAGTATAGGGCCTCGTTGATATTCTTTTCTGAGACTATTATTGCAGGAGGGGCGCCGCTCCTGGTGCAAGCACTCCCCACCATGAGACAAGATAACATATTATGCAGAGTCGTTTTTAAGCAGAAAAAAAGGTTGAATTTGGGCCATGGTATTCACTGCTTCTTCGAGCGCTTGCGAATATCTTTGGTCCCCCATGGAATATAGTAACGTTCGTCGGGTATCAGTGCTTTCTTTAGAGGTACGATGCAACCCCAGTCGCGTTCTCCAACATATTTAAAATCGAAGCCTTTTCTTCCGGGCTCAACATTAAGGTCGTATGCATAACCTTTGCTAATCAACCTGCCATTGGCCCGCTGAACAAAATCTAATCGAAAGCCGAAATGATTCATAGTATCGTCATGGCCAAATTCTTTTCTCAAGCCAATTTCACACAACTTTGAACAGGCAGTTAGGCATTTTTGGTCTTCACCTTCAATACAGCTTAGCTTCTTTAGCTTCTGCCGGTTGCAAACATGTTGGCCCACGGGCTTGCCAAACATGCTGATGCAGTCTTGTGCCCATGTACCTTTAAAGTTCGGGGTTGTTTGCAAAATCATCGAACCGTCTTGGCAGAGCCAACAGGGGCCTTGAGTACGGTAGTTGCCGGTCAGTGTCAATTTGGCCCCGTGGTTGCGCCAATGTAGGCCGCTCCATTTCTCATAAGGTTGACCGCCAACGGCGTCAGTATACCGATAGAACCAAATTGCGAGAAATCCTTTTTTCTTGCACCCCGGCCCGATACAGCCCGTTTGCATATCTTCGAGTTTGATATGATCGTCACAAGGCATTTCTTTGGCTGGTACGGGTCTCAAGATAACTATAGCAGCGATGGCGATACATGCGATTGTGAGTTTCTTCATCATAACTTTTCGATTGGTAAGAACACGGGCTGAACCGAGTTCAATTTACCCGTAAGCCTCAAAAAACTTAATCACGTGATCCCAAGACTTCAAGATTGGATTAGCCTTCATGCTGAACTCTGGCTCACCCGGCTCGTGTTCCACGTAAGTGTATAGCTTAATCGCTATGGGGTCTTTCCGCATGATTTCACAGTAGTACTTGGTGTCATTTACCACCTTGCCGAGAAGTCTTTGCGTCACTCTTGCCAGCCTGGGATATTCCATAAAATCTAACTCGCGCAGTGTTTTCAAGCAGGTCGAAAGATCGATTTGCTTCTTATCGGCAACGGCGGCGCAGCGACTGCGCTGCCCCTGGGTATCGCAGAGTTAATGCCTTCTTGTAATGCAAGCAGGCCTTCGGTTTGTTACCAAGCATATCATGGCAGTTGCCCAGGTTTAGATGGGCCTGCCCATATCGGGGCTTAAGCTGAAGGGCCTTTTCAAAGTCTTTGATGGCCAACAGGCATTTACCACTACGTGCATAGGCCAGGCCACGATTGTTGAAGAGGGTCTCATCTTTAGCCTTATCAAGCTTTTCAGCCTCGTTATAGTCAGCGATAGCCAGGTCAAATCTATTGAGTTTATACCGGGCATAGCCCCGCAACTTAAAATACAGTGGCTTGCTTTTGTCTTGCTCGATGGCTGTATTCATCAAGCTCACTACCTTATTAAAATCTCCGGCCCTGAAGGCCAGCTGGGCCTGCTTGGTGGGTTCATCGCTCAGAAGAACATTGAAAAGCCCGGTCAGCAGAAAAAACACTATCAACCGGGAGAGAGGAAGAATTCTATTCATAAATATTCAAATCTGTATTAGAGAAAGGTGGTGTCATCTATTTTATGGCATAGCGAGCGCGGAAGAAGTCAGTGTTGGCCAGCCTTACGGTCTAAGGGCGAACCGCGCGGGCGCCACAAAACCCTTGACCATGCTGCTCTTGAGGAAATTTTAAATTAAGTGAGCAGTTTGAAACATTACAATCACCTGGCCATTTTTGTCTTTCTAATCATCATGATTACACAGTGTATGGGGCTTGGTATTCGAAAAAATGCCCCAACGTATCGAGCAGCCCATAATGTCGTTACGAATACCGCTGACTTAAAACAATCCCAGGGTGAGCCAGAAAGAGTACATGGTGCCAAAGACTCTCAACTTTGGGTCTATGATAGTAGCGAAGAAAAGCGCTTTTTTCAAAGCTATTGGTTGATTATTCCCATATTTTTTCACTGGTCAAAGCCAGATATTAAAAATTTGTATGTGGTTTCACGGGGGAAAGTCTTGGCGAAGCTTTCGAATAAGTATGAAGTTTCTTATGGCCCCTTCTGTAGCTTTACCATACCACTGCCCATGGTAGGTGGTGGTTCAGACTGCTTGCCAGAAAAACCCAGAATATTTTCTGAAAAGAATATACCGGTCGACCAATGCAGTATTCAAACAGATGCACACATTGAACTAACAAAGAGTTCATTGAAAATAAAAGATGTCTCTTTGCCTGCCCCAAACGAGCGCCTGGTACAATTATTCAGGCAGGTTTATGAAATAAAATCTCTATTTTATCTAGAAAAATATGGTATTGAATTCTACTCAAGAATGTATGGCAGATCGAATTCACTAACAATTACTTTCTTTGAAGAACACTCAAGATACCTGCAAAAGTCATGTACATATTCGGGTAAGTTCGACCTGCTGGGTTTCGAGATAGATTCTCAGACCACAAGACAATCTATAATCAGGCACCTCGAGAAGCTTCTTACGACCGATATCTATGATCAACAAAACCTGGTTACCTTTTCATACAGAAATAACAAAGTTCGAATGCATTTCACTTTAGCAGATACAATAAGCCGGCTTACTTTAGAACAGAAACAATCGGGGTCTAATAATGTTGAATAAAACGAGACTGAGGGGCTTAGCAGGGCATATTAACAATATGTGAACGCATGGGCTGATTACGTTATCTGGCTGAATCAACTTTAGGTTTTACGCGATTGAGTCTGTGCTTTGATCGTAAGACAAAAACGGTTTTCAACAAGCGCCTTACCGACCCTCGTCGGCACCGTTTTCAGAAGTTTGCGCATTGGGGAATGACCAGGACAGTGCCTACGGCTTCTCACCCTACGGGTGAGCCGAACGTTAAACCGATTTAGGC